>NZ_JBEXXE010000016.1:0-199319 GCF_040630255.1 Streptomyces sp. NPDC005820 | reverse complement strand
CCATGCTCAAGCACCGTGCCCTCTACCAGCCCGGACACGAACAAACAGCCTGACCAAGCCCACAGCCCTTGACCGAACAGATAGAAGCACCCCCCTGCGGAATGAGCAAGCGCTTAGTAGCATGGTGTCGAACAGACCGCCAACCACGGAGGAAAGGGCATACCGGTGTCGGAAGCAGAGGCTTTCTACGAGCGGGAGACCCAGGACCGGTTCCTCCCCACCGCCTGCACCCGGGGGCCGTGGGACGCCGACTCCCAGCACGCGGGCCCGCCCGCCGCGCTCCTCGGGCTGGCCGTCGAGCAGCGGCCCGGGGCCCGCCCGGACCTGCGGGTCGCCCGGCTCACGTACGAGATCATGCGCCCGGTCCCGATCCGGCCGCTGACCGTGGCCGTGCGCGTGCTGCGTTCGGGACGCAGCACCGAACTGGTCGAGGCCGCTCTGACGCCCGAGGGCGGCGCGGACGTGATGCGCGTGACGGCTCTGCTCCTGAAGACGGCACCCCACTCGGTACCCGAGGTGTCACCGGGCCGCCAGGTGCCCGGCCCGGCGGACGCGACCGCGAAACCCTTCTTCCCCGTCCCGTGGGACCGCGGCTATCACACCGCCATGGAGGTGCGCTTCGCGGCCGGTTCCTTCCTGGAGCCCGGCCCGGCGAAGGCGTGGATGCGGATGCGGGTTCCCCTGGTCGCGGGCGAGGAGATCACGCCGCTCAGCAGGGTGCTGATCGCCGCCGACTCGGGCAACGGCGTCAGCGCCGAGCTGGACTTCCACCGTTACGTCTTCATCAACACCGACCTCACCGTCAGCATGCATCGCCATCCCGAGGGCGAGTGGGTCTGCCTGGACGCCCGGACGATGGTCGACGGCGCGGGCATCGGCCTCGCCGAGTCGGCCCTCCACGACGAGAAGGGCCCCCTCGGCCGCAGCACCCAGAGCCTGTACGTGGCATCACGCGCCTGACCGGGCGGGGGCACTCGTCCGGAACCGTGCCACGGCCGGGCTACTCCATCCACCGCACCGAGTCGTCGAGCGGACTGCGCACCGCCCGGCGCACGGGTGTGCTGGTGGCCCGGCCGGTGCGCAGGACCGCCAGGACCTCGTCGTCCCCGGCCGGCCCGGTGTGCCGGGCGAGGGCGGGTCCCGGGCGGCCGAACTCTCCCCACAGCGGCTGGGCGGCGTACCCGGCTTCGGTCAGGGCGAGCCATACGCGCATCAGGGCGACCCCCGCCCGGAGGCGGTCCGCGACGGTGCGGCGAGGGCCCCGTAGGACGAGTACGGCCCCACAGTCCCGCAGTCTCCGCGCCCGCTCGCGGGCCGCCCGCACGGCCAGTGAGCGGAGCACCGGCCGGAGGGGGCCTCCCGCCCCCGGCAGGGCACGGGCCAGATACGCGGGCGATGCGCTGCCGCCCAGCAGGTCGCGGGGGTCGCCGAAGGAGCGGCGGCCCGGCTCGGTGCGTGCGCGGTCCTGGAGCCAGGTCCACCACTCGGTGTCGTCCGTGGGGTGCGTGGACAGGGAGGCGTCGAGTTCGGTTCGGGCGAGCCGGCCGAGGGCGGCGGAACCGGAGAAGGTCTCCAGGGCGATGTCCCGCTCGGCGCAGAGGAGTTCGACGCGTTTCGCGGTGGTGCCGTCGAGCGGGGTGCGGAGCAGACGGTCGCGGTGGGTGGCGCGCAGCCCCAGGGCTCCCTGCCGGGGGAGGACGTCCTCGCGCAGCCGGTCGCAGCGGAAGAGGCCGGCGAACGAGGGCATCGCGTCGGACCCGGCCGGGTGGGCTTCCCAGTGGCCGTGCGCGAGGTAGGTCATCGCACCCAGCGCGCAGCCGAGACCCTCGGCCCAGCCCAGCGGATCGGGCGCGGCGGCGGGCCAGCGTGCGGGGTCCGGAGCCAGCCGTACGGTCCGGTCGTCGAGGAGTTCGAACCGCCAGGGCTGGGTGTTGTACGGGGACGGGGCGCGCCGGGCGCCGTCCAGCACCGAGGCGAGCCGTTCGGGCAGGGGACGCACGTCGGCTGCCGCGGCCGGGGGCCGGCGCGGGCCGCCCCGGCGTGCCGCGCGGACCGCCCACAGGGTGCGCGCGAGTTCCAGCGGCATCCGGGCGTGGTGCGCGAGAGCGGCCGGGCGGGACATCACCGCGGCGTGCACGTCCACGGTGACGATGTGCCGGGTCCTGCGGTTCATCAGCAGGTCCAGCACGGTTCTGGTGGTCAGGGTCGCGAGGCCCAGGACGCAGTAGCCGATCTGCGGCCAGGTCCCGCCGTTGGCGAACCGGTCCGCCTGGATGGGCAGGTAGTCGCTCGGCACCTGGGTCCTGCCGGTCCACCGCATCGATTCCCACAGCCGGTTCTCCCGGTGGGCCTCGGCGCTCGCCCTGCCGTAGAAGGGCACGGGCCGGCGCCGGTAGTCGAAGACGTACAGGGTCGGCTTGCCCCCGAAGTCCATGCCCGCGACGACCGGTATGCCGCGCCGGGCGGCGCGTTCGTGCAACTGGTACTTGACCCAGGCCGACATCGACGGGTCGACGCCGTCGAAGACGATGTGGGCGCCGTCCAGTGCCTCGTCGAGGTTCTCCAGGGTGAGCCCCTCCGGATAGGCGGTCACCTCGGCCGCCGGGTTGATCGCCCGCACCCGGTCGGCCAGCACGAGCGGCTTCGAACGGCCCACGTCGGCCAGCGCGCAGGCCTGCCGGTTGAGGTTCGAGACGTCGAAGACGTCGGGGTCGGCCAGCCGGAAGCGCAGCACGCCGAGCCGCGCCAACGGCTCGACCACGACACCGCCCCCGCCGCAGCCGGCCACCAGCACGGTCGCCGCACGTAACGCGGCCTGCTCCCGCTCGCTGACGATCTCCTGATTGCGGCTCACCGCTTCGGCTCCTGCGGTCACCACCCGGACGTCCGCCGGATCCTGACCAGGGATGCTCGGGATGTGTTCTGTGCTCACGCGTCCTCCTCTCCGGTCAGGCGGGGTTCTTCGTCCGGTGCTGGGTCGGTACGAGGCCGGGGCTCGCCGGAGCGGCCGGGCCGGGGGTGGACGCGCCGACCCGGAAGCGTGTCACGTACCGGGGTCTGACCTGGGGCGGCCAGCAGTGGTGGACGAAGAGGTTCAGGGCGTAGGCGCGGGCGACCAGGGCGCTGCGGTTGGGCGCCTGCAACTTCCGCATCATCACGCTGATGTGGTACTCGACGCCGTGGCTGCTCAGCCCGAGCCGGGACGCCAGCTGCTGGGTCGACAGCCCGGCGGCCACACCCTCCAGGATGCGGGCGGGCACCGCGGCGAGCGGGGTGGGCGCCGGCGCCAGGAGCAGCGGGGTGCCGGGCGCGCCGTCCGGGACCACGAGGGCGATCAGGGCGCAGCCGGTGTGCGGGACGGTGGTCAGCGCGAGGCCCGTGACCAGGCAGTCGGTCTCCCCGCCGTCCGCGTCGACCAGGGTCATGGGAACGCTGAACTCACTGCGCCGGTCCATGAGGAGCTCGTCGAAGTGCTCCCGCAGGCTCACGTCCGCGCTCGGCCGCAGGTAGTGGGGGAGGTATTCCCCCTTCATCTCGCCCGAGGTGAGACCGAGGTGTCCGCAGAACGCGTCGTTCACCTCCAGGATGCGCAGCCCGGCGTCGAGTTGGACGGTGCCCAGGGCCGGGGTGGCGGTCGGGGGAAGCTCCGGTCCTTCGTCGACGGTCGTGACGGTCACGGGGTGGGACGGGGGCGACGCGGACAAGGTGGTACCTCTTTCGGGGGGTGGCCGGAAGGGATACCGGTGCGCCGCATCCGAATCGGTGACCGTGAGAGGCGGCCCCGTGGAAGGACGCCCTTGTCCATTCCGCCGTAGTCGAACGGTGTGCGCGGAGCGCCGCAGAGGCGTCCCGGGTGGTGCTGTGAGAGCGCTTTCAGGAAGGCACGGGCGAGGCGGTAACTCCGCTCGTCTGTTCGGTCGCTGTCAGTTTGCCTCCCAGGAACCGTAGTTGGTCAAGAGCGTCTCGTCCGTGTGTGCAGCGCCACGTGGCGCTCGGCATGTCGGACGGTGTTCCGTTTAGGGTGATTTGCGGATGCGGACTAAGGGATCTGGTAGTCGACCACTGATACTTGAGGGTTGTAGAGTCGTGGTGATCTTCCGATGAAGGAGGCCTTTTCAGGGCCTCACATGCATGCCTCCGAACGGTGAAACAGGAGACTGTATGGTGAACATAGAAAGTTCCATCAAGCGAATCCTGGTAGACGACTTATTCGTCAGTGTTCCGCCATCGCGGATAGGCCCCGACGACGGCCTCCGGGACGTCCTCGGACTCGATTCCCTGGGATTCACCGAACTCCGCACCCAGTGCGAGTACGAATTCGGTGTGACGATCTCGGACGAGGACTTCGTACCGGAACACTTCTCCTCGGTCCGGACCCTGACCGAGTTGGTCGTCCGCCTTCGGGCCTCCTCGCCGGCGGACGGGGTGAGCGGCGGATGACGGCACCGCCGCAGGCCGGCGCCCGTACCCCGCGGACCATGGGATTCACGGAGCTCAAGGGCTGGCTGCGGCACCGCCACCCCATGGTCTACCTCGACCGTGTCCTCGACTACGAACCCGGCGCGTACCTGCGGAGCCTCATGGCCGTCTCCGGGCAGACGGACGCCGTATCCGGACACTTTCCCGAGCGTGCCGTCTTTCCGGCCAGCCATCTGCTGCAGGCCATCGCCCAGTCCGCGATCATCCTCGCCCAATTGTCCACGACCCCCCTGGCCGACGACGAAATCACCCTGATCGGATCCGTCAAGGCGCGGTTTACCAAAGTGGTCGTTCCCGGCGACACCGTCGAGTTCACCACCACCTGTGAGAAGCTCCGCGGTGATTTCCTCATGTTCGCCTGCCGGGCGGAAGTGTCCGGCACCACGGTCGCCCTGACCAAGGGAACGTTGGCCCGTACCAAAGTCGCCGATCTGGGCGAGCAACTGTGGTGAGCGACGGGCCGGCGGTATGGATCACGGGAATGGCATGGTCGACGGCTCTCGGCTCGTCGGTGGACGGCGTATGGGAATCGCTTCTCGCCGATGTCTCCGGAATCTCGGACGTCCCTTCCCCTTTCCCACTGCGAAGCACCCGCGCCGCCCTCCTGCCCGACATCCCCATGGACCTGCCCGCCGGGCGACGCCAGCACGAATTGACACGTGCCACTCTCCTACGGGCCCTCGACGACGCGGCAATCGACCCCGACGACCCGCGGATCCTCCCCGTTCTCGGGACCAGCTACGGACCCCATCTCGAACTCTCCGCCGTCACCTCCCTCTCCCGCTGGTCCACCGACGCCGCACTGGACGCCGGCTGTGCGAAGGAACCGGTGACCGTCACCACCGCCTGCTCCGCCGGATCCGACGCGATCCTGGCCGGTCTCGCCCTCCTGCGGGCGGGCGCCGCGGAGATCTGCGTCTGCGGTGGCGCCGATGTCCTCACCCCCGGCAAACGCCTCGGCCACTCGCGGCTCGGCACCATGAGCCGTCATGACCTGCGTGCCTTCGACACCGGCCACGACGGAACCCTGCTCGGCGAGGGGGCCGCGTTCCTCGTCCTGGAGACCGAGGAGGGAGCCCGCGACCGAGGGGCCCGCCCCCATGGCGTGCTGGCCGGCGCCGCCTCGTCGAACGACGCCGCCAGCGCCGTCGCCCCCGACCCCACCGGCAAGAACGTCGTCCTGGCCGTCCGGCGCGCCCTGTACACCGCCGGCCTCGACCCCGGCGACATCGCCGTCGTCAACGCGCACGGCTCCGGAACGCCGGTCAACGACGAGGTGGAGGCTCGCGCCTACGCCCGGGTCTTCGCCCGAGCGCCGCGCCCACCCGTGGTGTTCGCGACGAAAGGAGCGTTCGGGCACACCCTCGGCGCGACCGGCGCCATCGAGGCGATCGCCGTCCTCCAGGCCCTCGACACCAGGGCCGCGCCGCCCGTCCACGCCCTGCGCGACCCCCTGGCGCAGCTCACCCTCCCGATCCCCGCCGCACACCCCCTGAAGGTCGAACCGGGAGCGGGCATCAGCGTGACCCTCGGCTTCGGCGGCTTCAACACCTGTCTCGTCCTCCAGGGACCCGGCAGCACGGGACCCGGGAGCACGGCCGTATGAGCGCATCCGCACCCCACGGCCTGGACGTCCTCGGTGAAGGCGTGGCGACCGCCCCCGACCTGGCGAGCGCACGGACCCCACGCCGGACGTCCGTCTACGCGGACCCCGTCTCCTGGCTCGTCCTGGAAGCGGTGGAGCGCTCGATCGAGGCCTACGGCGGCGACCTCCGGGCGGACCGCGACAGCGTGGGGCACATCGTCGTCAGCGACCACTGCACCGCGTACACCATGCGGGAACTCGCCGCGACCATCCCGGCCGGCCGTGTCTCACCCCTGCGGTTCTCCGGGGCCAACCCGGGATCCGTGTGCGGCCTGACCGCCCAGCTCCTCGGCTTCGGGGGGCCGAGCCTGACCCTGTCCATGCCGCCCGGGAAGGGCCTGCCGCCCGCCATCGCCGTCGCCCGCGTCTGGCTCGCCCAGGGCACGGCCACCCACGTGCTCGTCACCACCCACCGCGCGGACGCCTCGGGGCACCGCGTCACCAGCACGATCCTCCGGGAGACCCAGCGGGAGGGCTGAAGTGAAGACCTTTGGCACCATCGAGCCGAGCGCCCTGCAGGACTTCGTCCGGGAACTCGTCCAGGCGGACCGGCCCCCGGCGCCCGGCCCACGGTTCGACGCCGTCACGGACGACCTCGCACGGCTCGGACTCACGGCCGGCCGGCCCGTCCTGGTGGCCCTGCCGAACGGCCGGGACTTCGTCACCGTCGTGTTCGCCCTGCTCGCCCAGGGGGCGGTCCCGGTGCTGCTCCCGCCGTCCGCCCCACCCTCGAGGATCGAGCGGATGGCCCGGGCACTCGGCGCCGACGCGCTCCTCGCACCGCGCGTCCCGCCCGGACCGCGCCAGGGCGAACCACCGCTCACCGTCGGCCGAACGGTCCAGCCGGCGTTCCTGCGCGGGGTGCCGGCCCGCCGGTACCGGCCGGGCGAGATCGTTCTGCTCACCTCGGGCACCTCCGGTGTGTTCAGCGGCTGTCTGCACCGCGTCGAGTCCCTGCTGCTCAACGCGAGCCGTCACGCGCACGCCATCGGCCAGACCGCCGCCGACCGCGTCCTGATCAACCTGCCCCTGCACTACTCCTACGCCTTCGTGGCGCAGCTCCTCGCCACCCTGGTCTCGGGCGGCCGGGCGGTCGTCACGGGACCCCCGTTCACCCCCGCCCACTACGCACGCACCCTCCAGGACCACCGGATCACCGTCTCCTCACTGACCCCCGCGCTGACCGCGGCCTGGCTCAGGACCGGCCGCCGGCTCCCCCCGCCCCTGCGCGCGCTGACCGTCGGCGGCGACCTGCTCGACGCCGCGTCCGTGGCGGACGTACGGGAGCGGAACCCGGACCTGGAGCTCTACCTCACCTACGGTCTCACCGAGGCCGGCCCCCGGGTCGCCACCCTGGCCGCCCACCGCGAACCGCCCCACCGGCACACCTCCGTGGGCCTGCCCCTCCCCGGTGTCGACGTACAACTGCGCCCCGCGCACCCCGGCGACGCCGTCGGCGAGCTGATCGTCGAGACCGACACCGGGATGCTCCACCGCGTCGGCCACCACGACGAGCCCGTACCCCCCACCGACGGCACCAGGACCTCCCTCGCCACGGGCGACCTCTTCCGCCGGGACGACGACGGCTACCTCTACTTCCACAGCCGCCGCCCGAGCTACGTGATCAGCCGCGGCGAGAAGGTCAGCCTGCGGTCGGTCTGCGCCGTCGCGGAGACCGTCCCCGGCGTCCTGGGAGCGGAGGCCTGGCCGTACGAGAACGACGCCGGAGACACCGTCTTCACCCTCGACGTCTACTGCGCCGACGCCTCGGCCGACGAACGGGAGATCCGTCGCCGGCTCGCCGATGTCCTGCTCCGCAGCGAGCAGCCGGCCCGTCTGCTGGTCCACCCGGCAGCACAGCTCGGCTGGCGCAAGTCCGTTGCCAAGTAGCGAGGTTGACCATGGAACAGCTCAGCCCACCCCTGGTGGTCTCCGCGGACTCCCCGGACGCGCTCGCCGCGGCGGCCCACCGGCTGCGCGAGCAGGTCGGGACCACCCCGGACGAAGCCCTCCGGGACCTCGGCCACCGCCTCCTGACGACCGGTCACGGCGTACGACGCGCGGCCGTCCTCGCACCCGACCGGGCCTCGCTCCTGACCGGACTCACCGCGCTCGCCCAGGGCCGCCCCGCCCGGCATGTGCTGACCGGAACCGCCGACCTCGCCCGCCGGCCGGTCCTGGTCTTCCCCGGCCAGGGCGCCGACCGCCCCGGCACGGCGAGGGAACTGCTCACCTCGGCACCCGAGTTCGGCGACCGTCTCCGCGCCTACGGGCGCGCCCTGCGCCCGCACCTCGACGGCTGGGACCCCGCGGCCGCACTCGCCGAAGGGGCGGAACTCACCCGTCTGGCCACCCTCCAGCCCGTCCAGTTCGCTCTCTCCTCGGCCCTCGCGGACACCTGGCGCGCCCACGGCCTGCGGGAGAGCGCGGTCGTCGGCCACTCCGTCGGCGAGATCGCCGCCGCCCACGCCGCCGGCGCCCTGGACACCGACGCCGCCGCCCGGCTCCTCGTCCTGTACGGCACCGCGCTCACCCGGATCGAGGGCCGGGGCGCCATGGCCTCCGTCGCCGCACCCGCCGACCGCGTCCGCCCCCTGCTCGACCGATGGGGCGGCCGGCTGGACATCGCCGCCGTCAACAGCGCCCGCAACGTGACCGTCGGCGGCGACGCGGACGCCGTGACGGAACTCCTCGCCGCACTGGCACAGGACGGCGTCTGGGCCTGGCGCGTGCCGGGCATCGACGTCGCGGGACACTCGGCCCACACCGAGATCCTGCGCGACCTCATGCTCGAACACGCGCCGCACGCCGCACCCGAGGGCCCGCACCGCGCCGCCTTCTACTCCACCGCCACCGGCACCCGCCTGCGCGGCCCCGACCTCACCCCCGGCCACTGGTACCGGTCCCTTCGCGGCACCGTCCTCTTCGAACAGGCCTTACGCGCCCTCATCGCCGACGGCCACCGGCTCTTCATCGAGGTGAGCGGCCACCCCACGCTCACCACGGCCATCCACGAGACGCTGCGCGCGGCCGGCGTGACCGGCGCGGCGATCCCCACGCTGGATCACCGCAGGAGCGACCGCGCGGGCCTTCTCCAGGCCTTCACCCACGCGTTCGTCAACGGAGTGCCGGTGACCTGGGAGACGACGTACGAACGTCTCGTGCCCCGGCCGCGCATCACCGTGGCGCATCACGGCCCGCACGAGGCGCCGCTCGACACGTCCGCCCTGCGCGCCGCCACCCCCGCCGGACAGCGCGACATCCTCGCCGACCTGGTCGCCGGAGCCACCGGCCGGGTGCTCGGCCGCCCCCTCACCACGCCCTCCCGGACCTTCCTGGAGACCGGGCTCACCTCGCTCGGCGTCGTCGAACTCGCGGCCGCGCTCTCCGTGGCCACCGGTCTCGACCTCCCGCCCACCCTCGTCTTCGACCACCCCACACCGCTCGCGCTCGCCGACCACCTGCGCCGGGAACTCGGCCTCGCGTCACCGGCGGACGAGCCGACCCGCGCCAACGCGGACGCCGCTGCACAGGGCGACGCGGACGAGCCGATCGCGATCGTCGGCATCGGCTGCCGCTTCCCGGGCGGGGTGACCGACGCGGACTCCCTGTGGGACCTGGTGCTGAGCGGCCGGGACGCCATCGGCGGCTTCCCCGCCGACCGGGGCTGGGACACCGACGGCCTGTACGACCCCGTCCCCGGCGAACTCGGCAGGATCTCCTCGCCGAACGGCGGGTTCCTCTACGACGCGGCCGGCTTCGACGCGGGCTTCTTCGGGCTGTCGCCCCGTGAGGCGACCGCGATGGAGCCGCAGCAGCGCCTGCTGCTCGAGGTGTGCTGGGAGGCCGTCGAACACGCCGGCATCGACCCGGAGACCCTGCGCTCCACCGCCACCGGGGTGTTCGCCGGTCTCATCTCCCAGGAGTACGGACCCCGTCTCCACCAGGCCTCCGACGACGTGGCCGGCCACGCGTTCATGGGCACCGCCGCATGCGTGGCCTCGGGCCGGATCGCCTACGCGCTCGGTCTGGAGGGCCCGGCGATCACCCTGGACACCGCCTGCTCCTCGTCCCTCGTGGCCGTCCACCAGGCCTGCCGGGCCCTGCGCGCCGGTGACTGCACGCTGGCCCTGGCGGGCGGCGCCACCGTGATGGCCGGCCCCGGCGTCCTCGTGGAGTTCTCCCGGCAGCGCGTCCTCGCCCCCGACGGCCGCTGCAAGGCGTTCGCCGAGTCCGCGGACGGCATCGGACTGGCCGAAGGCGTCGGCATGGTGCTGCTGGAACGCCTGTCGGACGCCCGCGCGGCCGGACACCCGGTGCTCGCGGTGATCCGGGGCAGCGCCGTCAACCAGGACGGCGCCTCCAACGGCCTGTCCGCGCCCAGCGGCTCCGCCCAGCGTCGCGTCATCCGACACGCCCTCGCCCAGGCCCGGCTGACCCCGGCGGACGTCGACGCGATCGAGGCCCACGGCACCGGAACCCGCCTCGGCGACCCGATCGAGGCACACGCGCTCCTCGACACCTACGGACAGCGGCCCGCCGACACCCCCGCCTGGCTGGGCTCGATCAAGTCCAACCTCGGGCACACCCAGGCCGCCGCGGGCGTGGCGGGCCTGATCAAGATGGTGATGGCCCTCCGGCACGGGCTGCTGCCGCGCAGCCTCCACATCGACGCGCCCTCCCCGCACGTGAACTGGTCGGCCGGCGCCCTGCGGCTCCTCACCGAACAGCGCGCGTGGCCGGACACCGGCGACCGCCCCCGACGGGCCGCCGTGTCCTCCTTCGGGGTCTCCGGCACCAACAGCCACCTCGTCCTCGAACAGGCGCCCCCGCTCCCCGCGGCCGCCCCCACGGATCCCTCCGGCGAACTGCTGTGGCCGCTCTCGGCGAAGACCCCGACCGCCCTGCGCGCCCAGGCGGACCGGCTCCGCCGGCACGCCGACCACCACCCCGGCACCGACCCCGCCGCCGTGGGCCACGCCCTCGCCACCACCCGCAGCCGGTTCCCCCACCGAGCCGTCGTCCACGGCCGCACCCGCGCCGAACTCCTCGACGGACTGGGCGCGCTGACCCAGGGACGGGACCACCCGAACCTGACGCGAGGCACGGTGGGGCCCGCCGGCCCCGGAAAACTGGTGTTCGTCTTCCCCGGCCAGGGATCCCAGTGGCCCGGCATGGGCATGGAGCTGTACGACGCCCACCCCGCCTACCGGGACGCCCTCGACCGGGTCGACGACGCGCTGCGCCCGTACACCGGCCGGTCGGTCGTCGACGTCCTGCGCGGCGCACCCGGCACACCCGCCCTGGACCGCGTCGACGTCGTCCAGCCCGCGCTGTTCGCGGTGATGATCTCCCTCGCCCGGCTGTGGCAGTCGTACGGCATCCGGCCCGACGCCGTGGTCGGGCACTCGCAGGGGGAGATCGCCGCCGCCCACATCGCCGGCGCCCTCACCCTGCCCGACGCGGCGAAGCTCGTCGCCCTGCGCGCCCGGGCCCTCGTGGAGCTGTCCGGCACCGGTGCCATGGCCACCGTGGGCCTCCCCGCCGACCGGACCCGGGACCTCCTCGTCCCGTACGAGGGCCGGATCGGGGTCGCCGCCGTCAACAGCCCCGCCGCCACGGTCGTCGCCGGCGACACCGCCGACGTCCTCGGCCTGCTGCGGCGCTGCGAGGCCGACGGCGTGCGGGCCCGCCGTATCGAGGTCGACTACGCCAGCCACTGCGCGCACATCGACCCCCTCCGCGAGGACCTCCTCGCCTGCCTCGCCGACCTCGCGCCCCGGCCCACCACCGTCCCCTTCCACAGCACCGTCGACGGCCACCTCCAGGACACCCCGCTCGACGGCACCACGCTGGACGCCGCGTACTGGTACGACAACCTGCGCCGCCCCGTACGGCTCACCGACACCCTCCGTCTGCTCGCCGGGCAGTCCCACCGGGCCTTCCTGGAGTGCAGCCCCCACCCGGTGCTGGTGCCGCCGATCGAGGAGACCCTCGACACCGACGCGCTCATCACCGGCACCCTGCACCGCGCCAGGCCGCAGAACGCCGCCTTCACGGCCGCCCGGGCACGCCTGCACACCCGCGGCCACGACCTCCACCGGCCCGACGGGCCGGCCGCCCACCCGGTCGCCCTGCCCACCTACCCCTTCGAACACCGCCGCCACTGGCTCACCGCGCCGACGCCGCCGGACGTCACGGCCGCCGGACAGCGCGGGAGCGGGCACCCGTTCCTCGGGGCGGCCATCGACCTCCCGGACGACGAGGGACTGCTCCTGACCGGGCGGATCGGCCTCGGCACCCACCCCTGGCTCGGCGACCACGCCGCCGCCGGAGTCGCCCTCCTCCCCGGCACCGCCTACCTCGACCTCGCCCTGCACGCGGCCCACCTCACCGGCTGCCGCCACATCGCCGAACTGACCCTGCACACCCCGCTGGTCCTGCCCGAACAGCACGCCATGGACCTGCAGCTGCGCGTCGGACCGCCCGACCGCGACGGCCACCGCCCCCTCACCCTCCACGCCCGCCCCCACACCCCCGACGACACGGACCCGCCCGCCTGGACCCTCCACGCCACGGCCCGCCTGACCCAGGACGCCCCCGTCCGACCACACCCGCCCGCCCGGCCGTCCGAGGACGCGGAACCCGTCGACCTGACCGCCCTGCGGACGCGCCTCGCCGAAGCGGGCTACGACTACGGACCGGCCTTCACCGGACTGCGCTCCGCCCGGTGCCACGGCGAGCACATCCACACCGAGGCCCACCTGCCGGAGGAACTCGCGGCCACCGGCCACGTCCTGCACCCGGCCCTGCTCGACACGGCCCTGCACCCCATCGCCCTGCCCGACGCCGACGGCCCCGCCGGACCCCGGCTGCCCTTCACCTTCTGCGGCATCACCCACACCGGGACGCCCACCACCCGGCTCCGCGTCCATCTGCACCGCACCGGCCCCGACACCGTCGCCCTGAACGCCACCGACGACACCGGCGCACCGGTCCTCACCATCGACGCCCTCACCCTGCGCGCCACCACCGGCGACCGGCTCCGACGCCTCGATCCGACCGGGCCCGAGCACGACCTCCTGCACCTGGCCTGGAGCCCCGCCGACCCGACGACCGGCATCCCGGGGGACCGGGCGGTGCTCGGCTCCGGCCCGCCGGCAGAGGGGGCACCCCGGTACGCCGGTCTGGCCGACCTGACCGCTGCCCTCGCCTCGGGCACCCCACCGCCCGAACTCGTCGTCTGGGCGCTGCCGATACCCGAACCGGAGACGACCGACGTCCCCGCCGCCGCCCGCGCCCTCTGCCAGGAGGTCCTCGACCTCCTGCGGACCTGGCTCGCCGACGAACGCCTGGAGCGCACCGTCCTGGCGGTCGTCACCCGCCACGCCGTCGTCACCGGCCCGCAGGACCCGCCCGGCCTCGCCCACAGCCCCGCCCGGGGACTGCTGCACAGCGCCCAGAACGAGAACCCGGGCCGGATCGTCCTCGTCGACACGGACGGCCACCCCGACAGCACGGCCGCCCTGGGTGCCGTACTCGCCGCCGGACATCCGCAGTCGGCCGTACGCGCCGGACAGCCGCTCCTGCCGCACCTGGCCCGTACCTCCACGGCCGAGCTGCTCACCCCGCCCGCCGACACCACCCCGTGGCGGCTGGACACCACGGGCGGCGGCGGACTCGACGACCTCGCCCTGCTGCCCGCCCCGGAAGCGGGCGCCGCCCTGGCACCCGGTCAGATCCGCATCGCGGTGCGCGCCGCGGGCGTCAACTTCTACGACACCGCCGCCGCCCTGGGGCTCATCGCCGTCCAGCACGACTCCGGAGCCGAGGCCGCGGGCATCGTCACCGAGACCGGGCCCGGCGTCGACGGGTTCGCCGTGGGGGACCGTGTGGCGGCCCTCACCGAGAAGGCCTTCGGGCCGGTCGTCGTCGCCGACCGGCGCATGACGGCCCGCATCCCCGACACCTGGTCCTTCGCCGAGGCCGCGAGCGTGCCCGTCGCCTACGTCACCGCCTACCACGCGCTCGTCGACCTCGCCGGCATCCGGCCCGGCGAGACCGTCCTGATCCACGCCGCCGCCGGGGGAGTGGGCCAGGCCGCCACCCGACTGGCCCGTCACCTGGGCGCGATCCCCTATGCCACCGCCCACCCCGGCAAGTGGGACACCCTGCGCGGCCTCGGCTACGACGACGAGCACCTCGCCAACTCCCGCACCCTCGACTTCGCCGAGCGCTTCCGCACCGCCACCGGCGGGCGCGGGGTCGACGTCGTCCTCAACGCCCTGGCCGGCCCGTTCACCGACGCCTCCCTCGACCTCGTGGCCCCCGGAGGCCGGTTCATCGAACTCGGCAAGACCGACATCCGGAACCCCGCGGACCTGGCCGCCGGCCACCCCGGCCTCATCTACCGCGCGTTCGACCGGCGCGACAGCGCGAGCCCCGAGCGCACTGAGGAGATCCTCACCGCACTGCGCCGGCTCTTCGACACCGGTGAGCTGACCCCGCTGCCGGTCACCTCCTACGGCATCCGGCACGCCACCGACGCCTTCCGGCTGATGCAGAAGGCCCGGCACACCGGAAAGATCGTCCTCACCCTGCCCCGCCCGCTGGACCCCGACGGCACCGTCCTGATCACCGGCGGCACCGGCACCCTCGGCGGACTCCTCGCCCACCACCTCGTCACCGCACACGGCGTCCGCCACCTGCTGCTCGCCAGCCGCAGAGGAGCGGCCGGCGAGGGGGCCGAGCGCCTGCGCGCCGACCTGGAGAGCGCCGGTGCGACGGTCACCGTCGCCGCCTGCGACACCGCCGACCCGAACGCGCTCCGGAGCCTGATCGGCTCCATACCGTCCGCACACCCCCTGACCGGGGTGTTCCACACCGCGGGCGTCCTCGCGGACGGCACCGTCGCCCGGCTGACGCCCACCGACCTCGCCACGGTCTTCGCACCGAAGGTCGACGCCGCCTGGCACCTCCACGAGCAGACCAGGCACCTCGACCTCGCCGCGTTCGTCCTGTACTCGTCGACCGCCGGCACCCTCGGCAACCCCGGCCAGGGCAACTACGCGGCCGCCAACACCTTCCTCGACGCCCTCGCCCACCACCGCCGGCGCCAGGGACTGCCCGCCACCTCCGTCGCCTGGGGCTGGTGGCGGCCCGTCACCGGCCTCACCGCCGCGCTCACCGGCACCGACCACACCCGGATCGCCCGCACCGGTCTCGCCCCCCTCACCGCCGCCCACGGCCACGCCCTCCTCGACGCCGCCCTGCGCCTGCCGCACCCGGCCCTCACCGCCGCCCCCCTCGACCGGCGGACCCTGCGCACCAACGGCGAACGCGGCACCCTGCACCCCCTCCTGCGACGCCTGACCACCGCGACCCCCGTCCGCCGGGTCGTCCCCGGCCCCGCCCCCGACCTGCGGCGGGACCTGGCCACCCTCGCCCCGCAGGCCCGGCTGCGCCACCTGCACACCCTGATCACCGACCACGCCGCCGGCGTCCTCGGCCTCGACCGCTCGACGTCCCTGCCCCCCGACCAGCCGTTCAAGTCCGCCGGATTCGACTCCCTCACCGCACTGGAACTCCGCAACCGGCTGACCTCCGCCACCGGACTGCGACTGCCCGCCACCCTCACCTACGACCACCCGACCCCGGCGGCCCTCGCCGGCCACCTCGACGAGCGGCTCTTTCCCGGCAGCGACGCCGAATCCGCCGATGCCGAAGCCGGCCACGCCGCCGAACTCCCCGCAGGAGATGACACCCGCATTCAGGAAGCGGGCCTCGACGAACTCGTCGCCATCGCCCTGTCCGGGGAGGCCTCATGACGCCCCGTACGGAGCCGCCCGTGCCCGACCCGTCCGCGCAGACACAGATCACCGAGGCCCTGCGGCGCAGCCTCCTGGCCAACGAGCGGCTCAAGCGGCGCAACCGGGAACTCCTCGACGCCGCCCGGGAGCCCGTCGCCGTGGTCGCCATGGCCTGCCGGCTGCCCGGCGGGGTACGGACCCCCGAACAGCTGTGGCGACTGGTCGCCGACGGGACGGACGCGGTCGGCGCGTTCCCCGCCGACCGGGGCTGGGACCCCGACACGCTGTCCGGCCCCGGCGACGGACACGCCTGGTACGGCGGGTTCCTGGAGGACGCGGCCGGGTTCGACGCCGCCTTCTTCGGGATCTCCGACCGGGAGGCGCCAGCCATGGACCCGCAGCAGCGGCTGCTGCTGGAGACCGCGTGGGAGGCCCTGGAACGGGCCGGAATCGTCCCGGCGGCGCTGCGGGACACCCCGACCGGCGTCTTCGTCGGCACCACCCACCAGGACTACCTGCCACCCCTCGACCGGCACGTCCCCGGCCTGACGGGCTACCGCCTCCAGGGCGGCCTGACCAGCGTCGCCTCCGGCCGTATCGCCTACACCCTCGGCCTGAACGGACCCGCCGTCACCGTCGACACCGCGTGCTCCTCGTCGCTGACCGCCGTCCACCTCGCCGTCCGCGCCCTGCGCTCCGGCGAGTGCTCCCTCGCCCTGGCCGGGGGCGCGACCGTCATGGCCACCCCCGAGGTCTTCGTCGAGTTCGGCCGCCAGGGCGGCCTGGCCCCCGACGGACGGTGCAAGGCGTTCGGCGAGGGCGCCGACGGCACCGGCTTCTCCGAGGGCGTGGGCCTGTTGCTGCTGGAACGGCTGGCGGACGCCCGCGCGGCCGGACACCCGGTGCTCGCGGTGATCCGGGGCAGCGCCCTCAACCAGGACGGCGCGAGCAACGGCCTCACCGCACCGAACGGCACCGCCCAGGAACAGGTCGTCCGCCAGGCCCTGGCCGACGCCGGACTCACCCCGGCCGACGTGGACGCCGTCGAGGCCCACGGCACCGGAACCGCCCTCGGCGACCCCGTCGAGGCCAACGCCCTGCTGCGCGCCTACGGCCGCGGCCGCCCCGCCGACCGCCCCCTGTGGCTGGGTTCGCTGAAGTCCAACATCGGCCACGCCCAGGCGGCCGCCGGCGTCGCCGGGGTCATCAAGACGGTCATGGCCCTGCACCACGGCGAACTCCCCCGCACCCTGCACGCCGACGTCCCCTCCTCCCGCGTGGACTGGTCCTCGGGCGCGGTCCGGCTGCTCACCGCCCTCCGCCCCTGGCCGCGGACCGGCCGTCCCCGCCGGGCCGGGGTGTCCTCCTTCGGCATCTCCGGCACCAACGCCCACCTGATCCTCGAACAGGCCCCGCCCCGCGACGCCCTGCCCGACACCGCGCCCCCGGCGCTGCCCGCCCCGGGACTCCTGTGCCCGCTCTCCGCCGCGTCACCCGCGGGACTGCGCGCCCAGGCGGCACAACTCGCCGGGTTCGTCAGGGCCGCGCCGGACACCGACCTCGCCGCCGTCGGTCACTCCCTGGCCACGACCAGGGCGCACCTCGACCACCGGGCCGTCGTCACCGCCGGGGACCGCGCCGGGCTGCTCACCGCCCTCGACGCCCTCGCCGCCGACGACCGCACCGCCACCGGCCTCACCCTCGGCGTACGGGGGCCGGGCGGGACCGCGTTCCTGTTCTCCGGCCAGGGCTCCCAGTGGCCGGGCATGGGCCGCGGTCTGCACGCGCACTCCCCGGTGTTCGCCGAGGCCCTCGACGAGACCTGCGCCCACCTCGACCCCCATCTGCCGCGGCCGCTGAAGGAGGTGATGTTCGCCGACCCGGACACCGAAGCGGCGCGAATGCTGGACCGTACGGACTTCACCCAGGCCGCTCTCTTCGCGCTCGAAGCCGCCCTCCACCGCACCGTCGAGCACCTGGGGCTGCGGGCCGACCATCTGGCCGGCCACTCCGTCGGAGAGATCTCCGCCGCCCACGCCGCCGGGGTCATGTCCCTCGCCGACGCGGCCACGCTCGTCCTCGCACGCGGCCGGCTCATGCGGTCGCTGCCCGCCACGGGCGCGATGATCGCCGTCGCGGCGGGCGAGGAAGAGGTCCTGGCCACCCTGTCCGGCCATGAGCACCTGGCGGGCGTCGCCGCGGTCAACGGGCCGTCCGCCACCGTGATCTCCGGCGACGACGACACCGTGACCCGGATCGCCGCGCACTGGCGGGAGCGGGGGCGCGTCGTCCGCCGGCTGCGCGTCGGCCACGCCTTCCACTCACCGCACCTCGACCCCGTGCTCGACGACCTCCGCGCGGTGGCCGCGGGCCTGGACCTGCGCCCCCCGGCCCTGCCCGTCGTCTCCACCCTCACCGGCGGTCTCCTCACCGCCGAACAGGCCTGCTCGCCGGACTACTGGGCCCGCCACGCGCGCGGCACCGTACGCTTCGCCGACGCCGTCGGCCGGCTCCGCGCCCTGGGCACCACCACCTTCCTGGAGATCGGACCGGACGCCGTGCTCACCGCACTGGGCCAGTCCGGCGCCGCAGGGCCCGAGGTCGTCTGGACGCCCACCCTGCGCAAGGGCCGTGACGAACCCCGGGTCCTCACCGCCGCCCTGACCCGGCTCCACGTCCGGGGCGCCACCCTCGACTGGAGCCGGATCCTGCCGTACGCCGACCGTGTCGACCTGCCCACCTACCCCTTCCAGCGCCGCCGCCACTGGCTGCGCACCCCGCCCCGGGAGCGCGCCGCCGGGGGCGGCCTGACCACCCTCGACCACCCGTTCCTCGCCGCCGCCGTCGACCTCGCCGACGGGCAGGGCGTCCTGTTCACCGGCACCCTGTCGAGCCGGGAACACCCCTGGCTGCGCGACCACATGGTCGGCGGCACCGCCACGGCGGCCGGCGCCGTGACCGCCGAACTGCTCCTGCACGCCGGTACGCGGCTCGACTACGGCCGCCTCGACGACCTCCTGCTGCACACCCCCCTGCCCCTGCCCGAGGACTCGGCCGTCGACATCCAGGTGAGGGTCGGCCCGGCCACACCCGACGGGCGGCGCTCCGCCGACCTCTCGTTCCGCCTGCCCTTGGACGGCCGCCTGCCCGCGTTCGGCCGTCTGCCCGTGGACGGCCGTACCGACTGGACGCGGCACGCCACCGCCACGCTCGCCCCGACCGAGCCCACCGCCCCCGACCTGCCCGAAACCGGGGCCTGGCCCCCCGCCGGCGCCGAACCCGTCGACCTCGACGTGCTGTACCGGCGCCTCGTCGAGCAGGCCATCACCCTCGGGCCCGCGTTCCGCCGGATCACGGCCGCCTGGCGGCACGGCACCGACGTCCACCTGGAGGCGAGCCTGCCACCGGAGGACACCGAGGCCCGAGCGGCGTACGCCCTGCACCCCACGCTCCTCGACGCGGGCCTCCAGGCCACGCTGATCGACGCGGCGACGGATCCCACGGGGGAGCGGCGGCCCCGCATGCTGTTCTCCCTCTCCGGCCTGACCGTCCATGCCGGTGCCACCGCCGTGCGCGCCCAACTGTCCCCCACGACCCCCGCGCTCCGGCTGACCGACACCACCGGCCGGCCCGTCGCCGTGGTCGAGTCGGTGCGGCTTCGGCCCTCCGGCCACCGGGTACGGCCGTACCGGCTGAGCTGGCGCGAACCGTCCCCGCCGGCCGGTGCGTCCGCGGACCCGGTCTGCTGGATCGTGCCGGAGGGCGACCCGCCCCCGCAGGGGCCCGGTGACCGGGTGGTCGCCGACCTCGGCTCCGCCCCCTTCGACCCGGTGGTCCTCGTGTGCCCGGAGAACCCCGACGCGGTGCTGCCGGCCGTCCGGACCTGGCTCGCCGACGAACGGACGCGCGACCGCCGCCTGGTGGTACTCACCCGGGGCGCGGTGGCCGTGACCGACGGGGACCCGGTCGCGGGCCTCGCCCAGGCACCGGTGTGGGGTCTGCTGCGGACGGCCCAGGCCGAGCATCCGGGCCGGTTCGTCCTCGTGGACATCGACCCGGACACCGACGACTCATGGGCCGGACTGCCCGCGGCGCTGGCCACCGGCGAGCCCCAACTCGCCCTGCGCCGCGGTCGCCTGTTCGTCCCGCGGCTGACCGAGGCCGAGCCCGATGGGACGCTCACCCCGCCCGCCGACGGGACGGCCTGGCGGGTCACCGTCCCAGAGCGGGCGGTCGGCAGCCTCGACGACCTCGTGATCGAGCCCTGCCCCGAGGTCGGGGAGCCACTCGGGGAGGGGCAGGTACGGGTCTCCGTCCGCGCGGTCGGAGTCAACTTCCGCGATGTGCTGATCACGCTGGGCCGGTTTCCCGAGCCGGGGCGGATCGGTGGCGAGGTGGCCGGCGTGGTGGTCGGGACGGGCCCGGGCGTGGTGGGCCTGGAGCCCGGGGACCGGGTGGCGGGCATGGCCTGGGGCGGGGCCATGGGCCCCCTGGCGGTCGTCGACCACCGCTGTCTGGTCCGCGTCCCGGCGGACTGGACGTTCGCGCAGGCCGCCACGGTTCCGGCCGCCTTCCTCACCGCCTGGCAGAGCCTCGTCGACACCGCCGCCCTCCAGGCGGGCGAGACGGTCCTGGTGCACGCCGCGGCCGGCGGGGTCGGCATGGCCGCCGTGCAGATCGCCCGCCATCTCGGTGCGGAGGTCCACGCCACCGCCCACCCCGCGAAGCACACCGCCCTGCGCGCGCTCGGCCTCGACGACTCCCGGATCGCCTCCTCCCGGGATCCCGGCTTCGAACAGAGGTTCCGCGCGGCGACGGCCGGCCGGGGCATCGACGTGGTCCTGCACAGCCTCGGCGGGGAACTCACCGACGCCTCCCTGCGGCTGCTCGCCCCCGGCGGGCGACTCGTCGACCTCGGCAGGACCGACCCGCGCGACCCCCGGCGCACCGCCTCGGACCACCCCGGCACACGCCACCTGCCGTACACCCTGTCCGACGACCCCGAGCGGGTCGCCGCGACCTTCGCCCGCCTCGCCGAGCTGTTCGACCAGGGGGCGCTGCGCCCGCTGCCCGTCACCGCCCTGGACATCCGGCGGGCTCCCCGAGCGCTACGCCTCCTGCGGGACGCCGCCCACACCGGAAAGGTCGTCCTCACCGTGCCCCGCCCCCTCGATCCCGAGGGCACCGTCCTCATCACCGGGGGCACCGGCGCCCTGGGCGCGCTCGCCGCACGGCACCTCGTCACCGCACACGGCGTCCGGCACCTGCTGCTCGTCAGCCGACGCGGGCCCGAGGCGGACGGCGCCGCGGACCTGACGGACGAACTCACCGGCCTCGGCGCGCAGGTCACCGTCGTCTCCTGCGACGTCGCCGACCCCGAGGCCCTCGCCGCCCTGCTGCCCGTCGACCGGCCCCTCACCGCCGTCGTCCACACCGCGGGCACCGTGGACCCCGCCGAGGTACGCGACCTGACACCCGAACAGCTCGACACCGTCCTCGCGCCCAAGGCACGGGCGGCCTGGCACCTGCACCGCCTCACCCGGCACCTGGACCTCGCCGCCTTCGTCCTCTACTCCTCGTCGGTGGGCGTCCTGGGCCTCGCCGGGCAGGCCGGCTACGCCGCCGCCAACACCTTCCTCGACGCCCTCGCCCAGCACCGCCACAGCCAGGGGCTCCCCGGGACCGCCCTGTCCTGGGGCATGTGGGAGGCGCGATCCGGACTGGCCGAGCGGCTCGGCGGCACCGAGGGGATCAGACAAGTCATGGGGGCCGGACTCGTACCGATGCCCGTCGACGAAGGCCTGGCCCACCTGGACGCCGCCCTCGGCCCGGGCCCCGACAGCCACCTCCCGCTGCTCGTCCCGGCCCGGCTGGACCTCGACGCGCTGCGCGCCCGGGGCTTCACGAAGCTGCTGTCGGAGCTGGGCACGGCCACGCCGACGGCGCGACCGGCGGGAGAGCCCCCGGCCCGGCGCCTCGACCGGCTGTCCGGCTCCGACCTGGACCGACACCTCCTCGACCTCATCGCCCGGCACGCCGGAGCCGTCCTCAGCCATCCCGATCCTTCGGCCATCGCCGCCGACACGGGCTTCAGGTCCCTCGGCTTCGACTCCGTGACCTCCGTGGAGATCAGCAACCGCCTGGCCGCCGCGACCGGATTGCGCCTGCCCGCGACCACCGTCTTCGACCACCCGACCCCCGCGGCGCTCGCGGCCCACCTCAAGGACCTCCTTGCCGCAGCGGACACCCCCGTCACCGCGGAGCGCACACGGCCGGTCCGCCCCGACGGGCCGGCCGACGGCTTCGCCGCGCTGCTGCGGCAGGCGGTCTGCGAGGACCGGACCGGCGAGGGCATCGCCGTGCTGGCGGCGGCCGCGCGCCTGCGGCCCTCGTTCACCGACGCCGGCCCCGACGACGTGCCCACGGCGACCTGGCTGCGTCGCGAGGGGCGACGCCCCGCGCTGATCTGCGTCGACTCGTTCATCCCCGCCGCCGCCCACCTCACCTACCAGAGGCTGGCCGCCGCGCTCGACCGGCGGTGCGACGTGGCCGCCGTACACCTGCCCGGGTACGGCGAAGGGGAGCCGCTGCCCGAGACCGCCGACGCGGCCGCCGAGGCCGTGGCCACCGCAGTGCAGAGCTGCGCCGGGGGAGAACCCTTCACCCTGCTCGGCTTCTCCACCGGCGGTCTGGCCGCCCACGCCGCGGCCCGGCGGCTGGAGGACCGGGGCGTGCGCCCCGAGGCCGTCGTGCTCGTCGACAGCCTGCCGCCCGGCGCCCTCACCCGGGCCGCGGCGACCGACATCCTGCGCGAGTGGGCCACGGCACCGGGCGCGTTCTGGTCCCACGACGACACGGGACTGACCGCCATGGGCCGGTACCTCGACCTGTTCGGCAACCACTGGACCCCCACCGCCCTGACCGCCCCCCTCCTCCTCGTCGAGGCCGCCGACCAGGTGCCCTCCGCCCCCGACGGCGGCTGGGCCCGGCACTGGCCCGGGCTGACCGCCCACGCCGCCACACCCGGCAGCCACTTCGGGCTCCTCACCGAGCACGTCACCGAGACCGCGCACACCCTCACCGCCCTGCTCGCCGCCCACGGGACGGCGGCCTCGTCCCACTGAGCGCCCCCTTTCCGCCCCTGGACCACCGTCTCGCCCACGGCGTCCCGACCGGAGGTACCCATGTCGATCTTCTCGGACTTCCAGCAGACCGCCCTGCGCCGACCCGACGCGCCCGCCCTGGTCACGCTCGACGACGCGATCCCGTACGGCACCGTCCTCGCCCTGGCCGGGCGGATCACCGGCGGACTGCTCGCGGCGGGCCTGCGCGCCGGGGACCGGGTCGCCGTCCACCTCACCAACCGGTACGAGCTGGTCTGCGTGTACTACGCCTGTCTGCGCACCGGTGCCGTGATCGTGCCGCTGAGCCACAAGCTGTCCGCCGGCGAGGTGGACCAGCTGATCGCGGACAGCGCGCCACGGTTCTACGTCGGTGAGGCCGAGGTGCACGAATCCTGCGCGCACGTGACCGGGAAGAGCGGCACGGTCGAGCGGGCGTGGATCCTGGACTCCCCGGGGACGGCCACCACCTCCGCCTGGGAGGACCTCCTGGCGGACGACGCACCGGATGTTCCGGCCGACGCGGCCGGCCCCGACGACCTCGCCGCCATCTTCTACACCTCGGGCACCACCGGCCTCCCGAAGAGCCTCGTCCTCTCCCGGGCGACCCTCGGCGCCGGGCTGGACCTCACCGAGGCCCAGGGCGTCGGGCACGCCGACGCCACCTACTACATGATCAACCTGATCAACCCCTGGGGCATCCTCGTCCTGCTCACCTCCCTGCGCGCCGGCCGCCCGCTGGCCCTGACCCCGGTGAACACCCCGGACGTCGTCCTGCGCATGCTGCGCACCCACCGCTTCGGCTGGATCGGCGGCGCGCCGACCAGCTTCCGCGCCCTGCTCGCCGAGGCCCGCGCCGCCGCCGAACCGCCGCCCGACCTGACCGGGACCCGCTGTGTCGCGGGCGGCGACGCCTGCCCGGCCGAGCTCAGCCGGGACTTCGCCGAGAGGTTCGGAGCCCACCTCACGGGCGTGTACGGCATGACCGAGACCGCCGCGCCGGTGATCGAGCAGCCGAGGATCGACGCCGTGGGCGAGGCGTCCCTCGGCTGGCCGCTGCCCGGCGTCGAGGTCAGGGTCGACGCGGCGCCCGGGGAGCCGGGAGAGCTGCTGCTGCGCACCCCGTCCCGACCCGTCGGGACGTGGAACGGAGCCGGGGTGGACCGTTTCGACCGCACCGAGTGGCTCGCCAGCGGGGACGTGGTGCGGCAACGGGACGACGGCTGCCTGCTGTTCGTCGGCCGCAGGAAGGACCTCATCATGGTGGAGGGCCATCCGGTCGCCCCGCTGGAGATCGAGCAGGCCCTCGCCGCACACCCCGACGTCGCCGCCGCCCTCGTCTTCGGCGTGCCCGACGAGACCACCGGCGAACGGGCGATCGCTCTCGTGGAGCCCGAGCCGGGACGGCAGGTCGACGAGCGCGGGCTGCTGGCGCACCTGTCCGGCCGCATCGGGACGTACAAGCACCCGAGCGAGATCCAGGTCGTCGACGCACTGCCGGTCCTGCCCAGCGGGAAACTCGGCCGGCAGCGGCTCGCGGCCGCGTACACGGCCTCGCGCGCACCCCGCGGCGAGGTGTCGTGAAGTTCGGTCTGGTCATGTTCCCCACCCGGGACGCCATCGCGCCCGGCGCACTCGGCGCCCTCCTCGAGGACCGCGGCTTCGAGTCCCTGTTCGTCCCCGAGCACACCCACCTCCCGGCCGTCACACCCGAGAGCGACGACATCGCGCACCTCGCACCCGAGTTCGGGCGGGGCATGGACCCCTTCGTCGTCCTGGGAGCCGTCGCGCAGGCGACCACCACGCTCCAACTCGGCACCGGCGTCCTGCTCGTTCCCGGACGCGACCCGCTCGTCACCGCGAAGGCGGTGGCCTCCGTGGACGTCCTGTCCGGCGGCCGGATGAACCTCGGGGTGGGCGCGGGCTGGATCAAGCAGGAGCTGCGCAACCACGGCGTGCATCCCGGCGACCGCTGGCAGGTGCTGCGTGAGCGCGTCGAGGCGATGCGTCGGATCTGGACCCACGACATCGCCTCCTACCAGGGCGACTTCGTCCACTTCGAGCACATCACCTCCTGGCCCAAGCCCGTCCGGGCCCCGCACCCGCCGGTGCTCGTCGCCGGCAACGGCCCCCGGGTCACCGAACGCGTCCTCGCCTACGGCGACGCGTGGATCCCCATGGCCCGTCCCGGAGTCCTCGACCAGATCGCCGAGTTCAAGAAGACGGCCCGCAGACCCGGCAGCGACGAGCCGCTGCCCGTCACCCTGTTCGGCGGCGACCTCCGCGACGTCGACGCCTACGCCGCGGCCGGCGTCGACCGCGTCCTGTTCTGGGCCAGACCCGTCGACGCCGTCCGCACCACCCGAACCGTCGACCGGATCGCCCTCCGCCTGGGCGACCGCCTCTCCTGAAGGAACACCCCCCACACAACGCCGTGAAAGGCGGTCAGCACATGCCACCTCCGACCACCGAACCGGTGGTGCTCGGCCCCGACTTCGTCCGGGACCCGCACTCCGTGTACGCCCTGCTCCGCGAGGAGGGCCCCGTCGTCCGGGCCGTCCTGCCCACCGGACTGAAGGTCTGGCTCGTCACCCGCTACGAGGAAGGCCGCGCCCTGCTCGCGGACCCCCGGCTCAGCAAGAACATGGCCGACGCCGCGCACCTCTTCGAGCGCCACCAGACCGACATGAGCCGCCAGCGCGACTACGGCCACGCCATCCAGCAATCCATGATCAACATGGATCCGCCGGATCACACCCGGCTGCGCGCCCTGGTCGCCAAGGCCTTCACCATGCGCCGGGTGAGCGCGCTGCGCCCGCGTATCGAGCGCATCGCCGACGACCTCCTCGACGCCCTCGCCGACCGCGCGGAGTTCGACGTCGTGACCGAGTTCGCGGCCCCCCTGGTGAGCACGGTCATCTCGGAACTGCTGGGCGTGCCGGAGGAGAGCCGGGCCGAGTTCCGCGCCACCTCCGCCGTCCTCACCTTCGACGCCGACCGGGAGGCCGTGACCAGGGCGTCGAACGCGCTGTTCACGCTGGTGAGCGAGATCGTGGCGGCAAAGCGCGCCGACCCCGCCGACGACCTGCTCAGTTCGCTCATCGTGGCGCACGACGGCGAGGACCGGCTGACCCACGAGGAGGTCGTCTCGCTCGCCGTCGTGCTGTTCGTCGGCGGCTTCGACACCACGGTCAACCTCATCGGCAACGGCACCCTCGCCCTGCTGGACCACCCGGACCAACTGGCCGCGCTACGGGCCGACCCGTCCCTCCTGCCGCACGCGGTCGAGGAGTTCCTGCGCTACGACAGCTCGGCCAACATCAGCCACTTCCGGCGCACCACCGATCCGGTCCCGGTCGGCGAAGTGACCATCCCGGCGGGCGAGTTCGTGTTCGTCGGTCTCACCTCCGCCAACCGGGACGCGACCCGCTTCCCCGAGCCGGACCGGCTCGACGTCACCCGTGCCGCCACCGGACACCTCGCCTTCGGCCACGGCGTCCACCACTGCGTGGGCGCACCGCTCGCCAGGGCCGAGGGCGAGATCGCGTTCGGACGCCTCCTCGCGCACTTCCCCCACCTGGCCCCGGCCTTCGAGCCCGGCGAACCGACCTGGCGGCCCAGCATGCTCCACCGCGGAGTACGGAGCCTGCCGGTCCGCACGAAGCCCTGACACGGCTTCCCCCTCCGCCGGACCCGCACCTGCACCCGCAGCCACCCCCGGACCACACCCGAAGCCACACCCCGCACCACACCCGCACCCGCATGTCCGTACACCCTGGAAGGGAACTCCCTTGACCGCTCTCGTCACGTTCGACATCCCGGAGACCATCACCGGGACACCCGAGGACATCCGCCTGGGACAGCGGATGATCGAAGCATGGCAGCGCGACGGCATCTACCAGGTCGCCATCCCGCCCGCGCAGCGCGGCGTGATCGCCGACGCCTACACGGCCAGCCGGCGGTTCTTCTCCCTGCCGCTCGCCGACAAGTCCCGGCACCTCAGCGACCTCAGCTACAGCGGATACGTCGCCTCCGGCGAAGAGGTGACCGACGGCGTCCAGGACGGCTCGGAGATCTTCACCGTCACCAAGGACGTGTCCCTCGACGATGCCCGGGTCGCCGAGAACTGGCCCTGCCACGGCCCCGTCCCCTGGCCGGACGAGCAGTACCGCGAGGCCGTCAACGCCTACCTGGAACAGTCCGGGGACCTCGGCGAGCGGATCCTCAGGCTCACCGCCCTCGGACTCGGCCAGGACATCGAGGCGTTCACCCGGCTGACCGACGACGGCTGGCACCACATGCGCATCCTGCGCTTCCCCGCCGCGTCCGCGACCACCGACCGCGGCATCGGCGCCCACACCGACTACGGTCTGCTGGTCATCGCCACCCAGGACGAGGCCGGACAGGCCCTGTACATCCGGCCCCCGATCGAGGGCGAGCACCGCAACCGCAACTGGCTGCCCGAGGAGAGCGCCGCGGGCGTCTACGAGGACGACGACCGCTGGACCTATGTCCCGCCGGTGCCGCACACCTTCACCGTGTTCCCCGGCGACCTCTTCCAGTTCCTCACCGGCGGAACCCTGCTCTCCACACCCCACAAGGTGAAACTTGCCGACCGGGAGCGCTACGCCTTCGCCTACTTCCACGAGCCCAGCTTCCAGGCCGCGGCCCGCCCGCTCGACGGCACCGACGACACCGAGTTCCTGCACTACGGCAGCCACTTCACCGCGATGTTCCTGCGCTGCTACCCGGACCGGGTGACGACGCGGCGGATCCACGCGGAGGACCGGCTGTCCGTCCTGGAGAAGCTGAGGGAGGAGGCGGCCGGTCCGTCCTGACCCCGCTCGGGCTCAGCCCCGAAGCCCCGAAGCCACGCGCCTTGCGGCCCTCACCCCGGGCCGCAAGGCGCACCTCGACCCGCTGGGCGGGGGCGACGCTATCCTTATAGTCAACAATGCACCTAGGTGCTCAGTTGCATAGGGAGAGCGGGTCCATGACGAACCATGCGTATCTGCGCTACGTCGCCCTGGGGGACAGCCAGACCGAGGGGGTCGGCGACGGCGACGACGCCCATGGCCTCCGCGGCTGGGCCGACCGGCTCGCCGAGCACGTCGCCCGCCACAGCCCCGCAGTGCACTACGCCAACCTCGCCGTGCGCGGCCGCAAGGCCGACGAGGTGCGTGCCGAACAGCTCGCCCCCGCACTGGCGATGCGGCCGGACCTCGCCACCGTGGTCGCCGGGGTCAACGACGTGCTGCGCCCGGGCTTCGACGCCGACGAGGTGGCCGGCCACCTGGACGCGATGTTCGCCGCGCTCACCGCGCAGGGCGCCACGGTCGCGACGCTGACGTTCCCCGACGTCGCACGCATGACACCGCTCGCCCGCCCGCTGGGCCCCCGGGTCCTGGCGCTCAACGAGCGCATCAGGGAGGCCGCCGGACGCCACGGAGTGGTGGTGGCGGAGACGGCTGCGCACCCCGTCGTGACCGACCCGCGCCTGTGGAGCCCCGACCGGCTGCACGCCGGCCCGCTCGGGCACGCCCGTATCGCGGCCGCCGTCGCCCACGCGCTCGCCCTCCCCGGCAGCGACGCCGACTGGACCCGGCCGCTGCCGGCCGCGGAGGCGCGCGCCACCGTCCTGCGGTCCGTCACCACCGAGCTGCGCTGGGCCGGCACCTTCCTCGGCCCCTGGATCGCCCGTCGTCTGCGTGGCCGCTCCTCCGGCGACGGCCGCCGGGCGAAGCGGCCCGAGCTGCTTCCGGTGACCGTGCCCTCCCGTACCTGACCCCGTAAAATGGACTGGTCACGGTCCCTGCCGCCAGAACTCTTCGACCATCGTTCACGGGAAGTCCGCCCCGTGGGGGACACCCGGTTCGGCCCGGGCCGGGACCGTCGGGGCGCCCTGTCTTCCGCGACCCTTGGACGGACATCGTGACCGCATCCCGCACCCGCCGCCGGCCCCGTGATCTCGCCCTTCTCCTCGTCGCCGGATCGGCCCTCGCCGGAGCGCTGACCGCCGCCCCGGCCCACGCCGCCCCGGCCGACGACATCCGCATCAACGAAGTGGTCACCACCGGGAGCGTCGAGGACTCGATCGAGCTGTACAACAAGGGCACCGCGGCGGTCGACATCTCGGGCTGGATCCTCAGGGACGACAAGGACAGCTCGACGTACAAGATCGCTTCAGGGACCACACTGGCCGCGGGCGCGTTCCGTGCCTTCGACGTCCACGCCAAGTTCGGGCTGGGGTCGGCCGACAAGGCACGCCTGTACCTGCCGGACGGCGCGACCCTCGTCGACAGCTTCTCCTGGACCCAGCACTCCGACCCCTCCTGGTCACGGTGTCCCGACGGCACCGGTGCGTTCAAGGCGGCCCGGCTGACCCTGGGCGCCGCCAACGACTGCGGAGGCACGGGCGGGGGCACCCCGGTGGCGTGGCCCGGCGGCAGCTCCGTGACGACCGCCGACGCCTCCGACGTCTTCGGCCAGGACCTCAGCGGCCTGCTCCAGGAAGGCGGCGTGATGTGGGGCGCCCAGAACAGCGGCAAGCTGTGGCGCCTGGTCCGCAACGGTTCCGGCGGCTGGACCCCCGACACCACCAGCGGCTGGACCTCCGGCAAGACCCTGCGCTTCCCCGGCGGCTCGGGCAGCCCCGACAGCGAGGGCGTCACCGTGACCGGTGGCGGCTCCGCCGCCGGTGTCTTCGTCGCCAGTGAGCGCAACGGCGACGCCTCCGGCACCAGCCGTCTGTCCGTGCTGAGGTACGACGTCTCCGGCACCGGCTCGACGCTCACCGCCACCAAGGAGTGGAACCTCACCGCCGACCTGCCCCCCGTCGGTTCCAACCTCGGCTTCGAGGGCATCACCTGGGTCCCCGACACCCACCTCACCGGCGCCGCCTTCAAGGACGCCTCGACCGGCGCCGCCTACGACCCGGCCCGCTACGGCGCCCACGGCGGGGGCGTGTTCTTCACCGGCGTCGAAGGCACCGGAATGATCTACGGCTATGTCCTCGAGGACTCCGGCGCCTTCACCCGCGTCGCGTCCTTCTCCAGCGGGATGAGCGGCGTCATGGAGCTCCAGTGGGAACCGCAGGCCACCCGCCTGTGGGCCGTCTGTGACGACACGTGCGACGGACAGCACCGCACCTTCCGGGTCGACGCCTCCGGAGCCTTCGCCACCACCGCCGTCTACGACCGCCCCACCGGCATGCCCGACTACAACAACGAGGGCTTCACCCTGGCCGGCGCCGACGAGTGCACCGCCGGAACCAAGCCCGTCTACTGGTCCGACGACAGCAACGACGGCGGCCACGCCCTGCGCAAGGGCACCGTCACCTGCTGACGGCCCGGCCTGCCGGCGCCCCGGCGGACCTCACGCCGGGAAGCGTGCCGTTGCCAGGAGGCTCCCGTCCGGGCCCACGAGGCGGGCGCCGGTCACGGTCGTCGGATCGACCGGGGCCGGTGCCCCCCAGTAGCCGTAACCGTCCTTGAGCGGGAACGACCCCACCGGGACCGTCGACCCGTCGGCGCGGACCAGCAGACACCGCACCGGACCCCGGTCTGCGCCGGGGAACTCGACGGACATGTACACCCAGCTCCGGTCACCGCCGTGGGCGAAGATGCGGCCCACCTCATGGCCGCCGGAGACCAGGGCGGCCTCCCGCAGACCGTTGTCCGTGCGCTGGGCGACCGGCGCCGGCGCGCCCTCGACCACCGTGCCGACCGCCCAGCCGCCGAAGCCGCAGGCCACCGTCGCGGCCACCGTGGCGGCCGCCAGCCGCAGCCGGTGCCTGCGGGGCTTCGGCGCGGGGGCCGCGCCCAGCGCCCGTACGACCCGGCTCTCGAAACCGACCGGCGGCTCGGCGCCCGGCAGCAGGGCGAGCAGACCGTCGCCGACCGCCGTCAGCCGTTCGACGTGCTCCCGGCAGTCCGGGCACCGGTCCAGATGGGCGACCGCCTCGGCCCGCTCGCGGGCCGGCAGGACCCCGAGCGCCAGCTCGGCGCCCTGCTCGCGCAGCCGCTCGCACTCCATGCCGCTCACCGCTTCTCCTCCGTCTCGAGAAGGGCGCGCACCTTGCGCGTGCCGGTCCGGATCCGCGTCTTCGCCGTGCCCAGCGGAATGTGCTCGGCGTCCGCCACCTCCCAGGCCGTCATCCCGTAGATCCCGGCCATCACCAGCGCCCGCGCCTGTTCCCGGGGCAGCTCCTGCACCGCCCGCCGGACCCGCTCCGCGTTGTCGTCGGCGAGTGCCCGCCGCTCGGGCGTCTCGGTCACGACGTCGAGCAACGCGTCCAGGTCCTCCGGCGCGACCGGCTTCGCCCGCCGGGCCCGTACCGCGTCGATCGCCAGGTTGTGCGCGATCGTCGTGAGCCAGGCCCGTACCGATCCCCGCCGCGGGTCGTACACCTGGGCGTGCCGCCAAGCCCGCTCGAAGGTCTGCTGGGCGACGTCCTCGGCGAGCTGGGCGTCGCCCAGGACCGCGAGGGCCACCCCGTAGACCGTGCTCTGGAAACGGCGCACGAACGCCACGGCGAGCTCGGGATCGCCCGTCGTCAGACCGGTGAGCAGTGCCTCGTCGGGCACCCGCCCGAAGGATAGGCCGATGCGCCACATACCAGGAATACGTTCCTACGCCCGGAAGGGATTGCGCTCCACGGCAATTCTCCCTCCGGAGCAATTCTCCCTCGGCCGATCCGCAATCCCTTCGCCCGCCGTGGCCGTACCCCTTGCAGGGGGACGATCCGGAGGACCGATTCATGACCATCCCGCACATCCGAAACCGCGTGCTCCTCGGCGTGGCCGCCGGCGGACTGACCGCCGTGCTCGCCGCCTGCGGAGGCGGCGGCAGCAACAGCAGCAGCGGCTCCGGTACGACGACCGCTCCGGCCCCGTCCAAGGCCGCGGCCTCCGGGACCCCGGTCACGGCGAAGCTGACCGACTTCCACATCCAGCTCTCGACGCAGACGTATCACCCCGGCCGGTACACCTTCACGGCGCAGAACATGGGCCACCACGAACACGCCCTGGAGCTCGAGGGCCCCGGCGGCGAGAGCCGCAGCAAGACACTGGAGCCCGGGCAGTCCACGACCCTCACCGTGGCGCTGAAGTCCGGCTCCTACCAGGTGTACTGCCCGGTCGACGGACACAAGGACCTCGGTATGAAGACGCACATCACGGTCGCCGGAACCCCGGCGTCGACCGGCAGCACCCACACGTCGACGGGCACGAGCAATGGCTACTGAGCGAACGGCCGTGACGCTCGTCCTGCGATTGGCCGGCGCGGGGCTGACGGCGACGATGGCCGTGATCCATCTGCGCCTGTGGGACGAGGGCTACCGGGGCCTCGTCACCATCGGGCCGCTGTTCCTGCTGAACGGCGTCGTCGGCATCCTGCTGGCCGTGGCGCTGCTGGTCACCCCCGTGCGCGGGCTGGCCCCGGTGGCCGCGGTCACCGCCCTCTTCACGGCCGGCACCCTGGGCGCCCTGGTGCTCAGCCTCACCACGGGTCTGTTCGGATTCGTCGAGTCGACGGACGCGGAACTGGTCCGGCCGACCCTGTACGTCGAGGCGGCGGGGGTGGCCGTCCTGGCCGTCCTGGCGGTGGTCGCGTACAGCCGCCCGCACCACCGCGCGCACGAGCACGTCCCGCACCATCGGCACCGGACGGATGCCGGAGGCGCACGGCAACGGTGACCCTGCCGCACAGGCGCCCGCCGGGCCGAGGCCCGGCGGGCGCCTGTGCACGGGATCCCTGCGTCACATCCCTTTGCGTCACATCCCTTCACGTGGATGACATGTACCTGTAGCTTTCGCGGTGCAAAAACTTGCAGCAATTTGCCGGTTCACCTTTCAGGGCGTTCCCCCGCCCCGCTGGCCCGCTGGGAGACACACACCATGAGACGCACGTTCCCCCCGTCGCGCGCGCTCGCCCTCGCCGCCGCTTCGGCAACGGTGTTCGGCCTGCTGACGGCCCAACACGCCCACCGCCCCGCCCTCTTGGAGACGGCGGCGGACGCCTCGAACACGGCGACCGTCTTCTACTACACGAAGACCAAGAACTGGGCGTCGACCTACCTGCACTACGCGCCCGACGGCGGTTCCTGGACCACGGTCCCCGGTGTGCGGATGGAAGCCGCCTGCACGGACTGGGTGAAGAGGACCGTCGACCTCGGCTCGGCCACCGGGCTGCAGGCCACCTTCAACAACGGCAACGGCACCTGGGACAACAACGGCGGCAACAACTACGCGCTCGGCACCGGCGCCCTGACCGTGAAGGACGGAGTGATCGCCCACAGCGATCCGTGTGCCGGCTCGGGCAGCGGATCCGGCAACCAGGCCACCGTCTACTACTCGACCGCCACCTCCGGCTGGACCACGGCCAACATCCACTACGCCCCCGCGGGCGGTTCCTGGACCACCGTCCCCGGCCTCGGCATGGAGGCCGCCTGCACCGGCTGGTGGAGGAAGAAGCTCGACATCGGCACCGCCACATCTCTCAAAGCCGCCTTCAACAACGGCAACGGCGTCTGGGACAACAACAACAGCGCCGACTACACGATCACCACCGGCACCACCACGGTGAAGGACCGCACCGTCACCGCCGGAGCCGAGGACCCCTGCGCGACGGCGGCACCGGACACCGAGGCGCCGACCACGCCCACCGGGGTCGCCGCGAGCACCACCCACACCTCCGTGGTGGTGAGCTGGGACGCGGCCACCGACAACAAGGGCGTGACGAAGTACCAGGTCACCCGTACCGGCGGCACCAAGGGCACGGTCGTCACGGACGTGGGCTCGACCGTCCTGTCCGACACCGGGCTGGAGGAGAAGACCACCTACACGTACACGGTGAAGGCCGTCGACGCGGCCGGGAACACCTCGTCCGCCTCCGCCGCCGTCACCGCCACCACCGGCGAGAAGGCCCCGGAACCGGCCGCCGGCACCCCGCTCGGCACCGACCCGCGCAAGGACCCGATCTACTTCGTCCTCACCGCCCGCTTCTTCGACGGCGACACCGCCAACGACCGCGGCGGCAGCCAGCACGTCAAGTCCGGCAACGCGGCCAACGACGACCCCATGTTCCGCGGCGACTTCAAGGGCCTGGTCGAGAAACTCGACTACATCAAGGCCCTCGGTTTCTCCGCGGTCTGGATCACCCCCGTCGTCCTCAACCGCTCCGACTACGACTACCACGGCTACCACGGCTACGACTTCTACAAGGTCGACCCCCGCCTGGAGTCGGCCGGCGCCTCCTACCAGGACCTGATCAACGCGGCCCACGCCAAGGGCATGAAGATCTACCAGGACGTCGTCTACAACCACAGCTCCCGCTGGGGCGCCAAGGGCCTGTTCACCCCCACCGTGTACGGCGTCCGCGACTCCCAGTGGAGCTGGTACTACGACGAGCGGAACGACGACTTCGCCTACGACGGTCTGACCGTCGAGCCCAAGTCCGGCAAGTCGTACTACAACGGCGACCTGTGGTCGACCGCCGAGCCCACCGGCAACACCTGCCTCAACTGGGGCAAGCCCACGGGCGGCAAGAGCGCCGAGGGCTACACCCTCTACAACTGCCAGTGGCCCAGCCCCACTTCGGGCATGTTCCCGAAGACGTACTACCACCAGTGCTGGATCGGCAACTGGGAGGGCGAGGACTCCCGCTCCTGCTGGCTGCATGAGGACCTCGCCGACTTCAACACCGAGTCGACGCCCGTGCAGAACTACCTCATCGGCGCCTACGACAAGTACATCGACATGGGCGTCGACGGCTTCCGTGTCGACACGGCCGTCCACATCCCGCGCGTCACCTGGAACCGCCGCTTCCTGCCCGCGATCCACGACCGGGTCACCCAGCGGTTCGGCGCCACGGCCGCACAGAACTTCTTCGTGTTCGGCGAGGTCGGCGCCTTCGTCAACGACAAGTGGAACCGCGGGTCGGTCAACCACTCGGCCCAGTTCTACACCTGGACGGAACGCAAGGAGTACAGCGCCGACGACACGACGGCGGCTCTCGAGCAGTACACCTACGAGGAACAGCTCGGCACCGGCAACCAGCCGACGTCCACCAACGCCTTCCTCGACGGCAACACGTACCACACACCGGACCGCAGCCGGTTCTCCGGCATGAACATCATCGACATGCGCATGCACATGAACTTCAGCGACGCGCAGAACGCCTACAACAACGGCAAGGACTCCGACGACAGCGTCAACGACGCCACCTACAACGTCGTCTACGTCGACAGCCACGACTACGGCCCGAACAAGTCGAGCACCCGCTACAGCGGCGGCACCGACGCCTGGGCCGAGAACATGTCCCTGATGTGGACCTTCCGCGGTATCCCCACCCTGTACTACGGGTCGGAGATCGAGTTCCAGAAGGGCAAGCAGATCGACTGCGGCCCGACCTGCCCGCTGGCGGGCACCGGACGGGCGTATTACGGCGACCACCTCGCCGGCTCCGTCACCGCATCCGACTTCGGCAGGGCCGACTCCGCGAGCGGCGAGGTCGCCACGACCCTGGCACAGCCCCTCGTCAAGCACCTCCAGCGGCTCAACCGGATCCGCCGCGCCGTCCCCGCTCTGCAGATGGGGCAGTACTCCACCGCAGGGGTCAGCGGCCAGATGGCGTTCAAACGCCGCTACACCGGCGGCGGCACGGACAGTTTCGCCCTGATCACCGTGACGGGCGACGCCACCTTCACCGGCATCCCGAACGGCACCTACACCGACGCCGTCACCGGCGACACCAAGACGGTCTCCAACGGATCCCTGTCCGTCGCGGCACCGGGCAAGGGCAACCTCCGCGTGTACGTGCTGAACGGCCCGGGCAAGATCGGCACCGACGGCCCCTACCTGAAGTGACGGGGATCGGGTGACGGGCGAGCTGCCCTGATCGTCGGGACCGTTCCGCAGTTCGCCCGTCGGTGAGGTCGTGGTGACCTTCTCCTCGATCAGCTGCCGTTCCTCTGCGGTCCACGGCGCCGCATGGCCGCCGCGCTCGGCATGACCGAGGCCGGCCGCCAGGGGCAGGAGCACACCCTCACCGGCGGCGAGTTGCTCTGGAACGGTTGCTCGGCCGCATACCCCGCACCTTCGCCGACCGGTGTGCCCGTAACGCCCCGGCATTCCCACGGCCCACGACCGCCTGACCGGGGCCGGCCCGACGGCCATGGGTTCCGAGCGGATCACATGAGGCGCAGGCCCTGTGCCGCGACGGCGGCCGCCTTGGCGACCAGGGGGTTGTCCGTGGGCCCGGCCGGGTCGTACTTCGTGGACAGGACGCAGAGCACGACGGCCGGCCGGTTCGGCGGCCAAACGACACCTACGTCGTTGGCGACGCCGTACGCCGATCCGCCTCCGGTCTTGTCCGCGAGGACCCAGTCGGCGGGCAGGCCGGCGCGGAAGCGGGCGATGTTGGTGGTGTTGGCCACGAGCCAGCGCGTGAGCCGCCGCCGGTCGTCGGCGGCGAGGGCACCGCCGAGGAGGAGCCTGCCGTACGTCCGCCCGATCGCGCGGGGGCTGGTGATGTCGGTCTCCCGCCACGGCTCCGCCGAGTTCAGGTCGGGCTCCCAGCGGTCGAGGCGGGTCAGCCCGTCGCCGAGCGAGCGGCAGAACCGGGTGACGGCGGTCGGTCCGCCCAGCTCGCGCAGGAGGAGGTTGGCCGCGCCGTTGTCGCTCTCGGAGACGGCGGCGGCGCAGAGTTCCTCGACGGTCAGGCCGTTCGCGACGTTCTCGTCCCTGCTGGTGACGGGCGCGTAGCCGGCCGCGGTGACGTACTCCTCGGTGTAGCGGATCCGCCGGGCCAGGTACTCGCCGTCATGGTCGAGATCCCTCAGGACGGCGGCGGCGGCGAGCGTCTTGAACACCGAACAGATCGGGAAGCGCTCGTCCGCGCGGTGCGTGAGGACGCGCCCGGTGGCGGTGTCGTAGGCGAACACACCGAGGCGGGCGGCGTACTCCTGCTCCAGCTCCGCGAGTTGGGTCCGGGTGGCCGAAGGAGCCGCGTGGGCGGCCGGCGCGAGACCGACACCGGTGGCGAGGGCACCTACCGGGGCGAGGGCGGTGGCGGCGAGCAAGGTGCGGCGACGTAAGGGAAAGGGATGATCCATGGCCCCATGCGTAGCACACCGCTCTCGAGTTCTCGAAGCGGCTCCGGAGCCGATGCCCAGGGGAGAACCACACAGAACCCGACCTGTCTCGCGACTCCTCATTTGGACAAAGATGGGCCTAATGCGAAGTAGATTGCGATGAAAGACTCTTGACCCCGGTCTGCTGCATCGGGCAGGTTTCAGCCACGGGATGTCATCCCACGGGTTCCTGAGAAAGATGCGTGCCATGGGCGCTTACCTGTGTCCTCCTGCCGTGGTGCAAGGCGAACATGTCGTGAACACCGGCCAGATCCTGGCGGAGGTGCGAAGCCGCCTCCCGCAGGCGCCGTGGCTGCCGAGGATGGACGGCATCGCCGCTAGTACGGGGATCACCTCGCGCGGGTGGATGGTGCCGCTGGAGTCGGCCACCGCACCCAGCAGCGGGAGGGGCCTGCGAACTCCGGGCGCGGGCCCGGCCCGTGAGGCACTGGCCCGTGGCGGGTTCGGCGACGCGCAGGTGAACCGCGCGATCGCCGTACTGGAGGCGATACCGGCGCCGCAGACCATCCAGGAGCGCACCGCGTCGGCCTGGGCGGCCGTGCAGTCGTACGGGGAGCGCGCGGCGCGCCGGGCCCTGCGCGCCGCCGGACTGGACGCCGCCGACGTCGACTGTCTGATCACCAGTCACTCCACCACCCCGGCCCTGCCGGGGCTGGACCTCTCGCTGCTCAACCGCCTCCCGCTGCGGAGCGACGTGCTGCTGCTGCCGGCCACCCAGTGGGCCTGCATCGCCGGCACCCGATCGCTCGCGCTGGCGGCCGATCTGGTCGCGAGGGACCCCGACCGGGTGGTGCTCGTCGTGATATCGGAGGCGCTGAGCACCACGTACCAGCCCGCCGACGACACGCTGGAGTCGCTGATCGTCCGGCTGCTGTTCGCCGACACCGCCGTCGCCGTGGTGGTCACAGGGCGCCCCGGACCGGAGTCGGTCCTGAGACTGGACGCGGTCTGGCACCACACCCTGCCCGGCACCATGGACCTGCACCGGCTGGAGACCCGGGCCGACGGCACGCATTTCGTGATGGACCGCCGTGGGCCGCGCGCCGTACAGGAGACGGTCGCCGCGATGTGGACGTGGTTGCGCGTGCGTCATCAGGACGACGGGCACGCGTGGCATCCCGACCTGCTGCTCGCGCATCCCGGTGGGACACGGGTGCTCGAGTACATGGAACAGACCATGCCCGACGGGTGGCCGACGGGCCTCCTGGCCTACAGCCGGGACAGCTACACCACGGGCAACCGCGGCGGCGCCGCCGTGCTCGACATCCTGCGCCGCGCGCACGAAGCCGGCCAGAAGCCGGGCAGCCGCACGGTGCTGTACGCGGCCGCGCCCGGGCTGACCGCCACGGCGGTGGAGGGGGAGTGGCTGTAGCTCGCCACCCTCATGCCGGACCGGGCCCTAGATCTCCAGTTCCGCCCAGACGGCCTTGCCGGTCTCGGTCCACCGCACACCCCAGCGGGTGGTGAGCTTGTGGACGACGTGGAGCCCCCGCCCATGGTCGTCGAGCGGCTCACCGCGGTGCAGGCGCGGCCGGCCGTTGCTGGTGTCGCCGACCTCGCAGGACAGTCGGCTCCCGGCCCGCACCAGCCGCACGGTGACGGGTCCGGTGCCGAATTGGACGGCGTTGGTGACCAGTTCGCTGATCACCAGCAGCGCACCGTCCCGGGCCTGGCCGCCCGTGTGCCATCGGCGCAGGACGGGGGAGGCCAGGGCGCGGGCGCGGGCTGCGGTGTCGTCGCGGGCGGACAGCTGCCAGGTGGCGGTGTCCCGGCCGCGGCGGCCGGCCATCCGGGCGAGCAGCAGGGTCACGTCGTCGCGCAGGGGTTCCTGCGGGGCCAGCCGGGTGACCACGCGACGCGCGGCCTGGGAGAGATCGTCCCAGGGGTGCACCTCGCGCACCACGTCCGTCAGCCGGCCGATGCCGTCGTCGATCGAGGCCGCGGGATCCTCCACCAGGCCGTCGGTGTACAGGACGAGAAGTGATCCGGGCGGCGCGGCGAACTCGTGCACCTCGAACGGCTCCCGTACGGCGAATTCGGCTCCCAGCGCCGGGTGCGGTTGCGCGGCGACGGTCTTGGCGGATCCGTCGGGATGGACGAGGACGGGGGGCAGATGGCCGGCGTTGGACATGACCACCCGGTGGTCGACGGGATCGTAGACCGCGATGCAGCACGTCGAGCCCAGCGCGCTGTATCCGGCCGCCAGGCCCGCGTCCGTGTCGTCCAGCAGGGTGACCGTCTCGTCCAGGCGCTCCAGCACCTCCCCGGGGCCCAGCCCGGCGGACAGCAGCGCGCGGGCCTCCATGCTCAGCTGGCCCATGGCCGCCGCGGCCCCCAGGCCGTGCCCCACGACGTCACCGACCACCAGCGCGGTGCGGTCACCCGGCAGCGGAAAGCTGTTCACCCAGTCGCCGCCGACGCCCGCGCTGTCGGGAGTGGTGGGCTCGTAGACACTGGCGACCTCGATGGTGTCGCTGCCGACCCGCGGCAGCAGGCGGCGTTGCAACGCCAGGACCTGGGCGTGCTCACGCTGATGCTGGCGGGCGAGGTCCACATGACGGGCGGTCTTGGCCACGAGTTCCTGCAGGTCGAGCAGCTCACCGTCGAGGAAGGGGCACTCCGGGCGACGCCAGACCTCCGTCACGCCCAGCACGATGGGGCCCGACGAGCCCGGTGGCCCTTCCACGATCAGCGGTATGCAGGCGACACTCACCGGCTGGTGGCCGGGCACCAGGGCACGCACCAGCCGCGGATCGCCGAGTGCCCGCTCGATCGTGTCGCGGTCGCGCAGGACGATGGCCTGCGGTACGTCGTCGCGCGTGACCGCACCGGCCAGGAGACGGCTCGCCTCCGGGGGAAGGTTGTCCCCGGGCGTCAGGTACCCCTCGGGCCAGCCCCGGTCCGGCACCAGGGCGGCCCGCCGCAGCCGGATGCGCTCCTGCACCTGCTCGGTGACCGCCTCACCCGTCCATACGGCGTAATCGAGGTCGACGGCGGCCACGTCCCCCCAGGCCAGCAGGGACTGCGCCAGGGACTGCGCGGTCTCCCCGATGTCCAGGGACGTCCCGATCATGGCGGCGGACGCGTACAGGTGCAGCCGCTTGGCCATGGCGATCAGGGAGACGGTCAGACCCTCCTGCGGTGTGGCGGCCGGCAGGATGCTCATCGACACCACCAGCTCGGTCCCGTCGTTGCGCCGCAGGCGCTGGACCCGGGCGACGTGCGCCTCTCCGGTGTCGAGAACCCTCTGCAACCGTCGCGTCACCGTCGGCACGTCCGCGGGGGGCAGCAGATCGGCGAAGGCGGCCCCCGGTGCGACGTCCACCCCCGCGAATGGGGCCGCGTCCACATTGCCGCTGGTGATCCTCAGATCCCGGTCGAGGTTGACCGCCCCGAGGATCTGCTCCCGGTCGTCGCTCTCCCCGACGCCGCCTGCGGGCGGACGCGCGTCGTCCTCGTCCGGCGCGGCGGCACGCCCTGCGGCCTGCGTCGTTCCGCCCCTCGGGATGTAGTCCGCCAGAGCGCCGCTGACCATGTCGAACGGCGAAGCGGGGGAGGAGGACGATGTGGCGTTCATGCGTCTCACGCAGCTCGCTGACTCCGGCACACGCCGGAAAGTGCTTCCCGAGGGCCGTGCGGCCGAGCCCGAGATGCCTCACCGCACATCTCATGAGTAACACATATGGCCTGTCTGCCAAAGAGGTAAAAATTAGTAAAAATGCTGAGAACCCTCTGGCGGGGCGGGAAGCGTCCGCCCCAGACGGACGAGGGGGGACAGGGCCATGAGCACCGGCGACAGCAGCATGCCCGCGGCTGTCACCAGGAGGCTGGTGCGCGTCCCCCACGCCTCCGCGAGAAGACCGCCGAGCAGCGAGCCGAGCGGGGTCGGCCCCATGCCGACGAAGGTGATCGTCGCGGCCACGCGGCCCTGCATCCCGTCCGGCGTGACAGCCTGCCGGACGGCCATGACCGTGACGTTCACCAGCTGGCCGAAGGTCCCGAAGACGAAGTTGACCGTGAAGAGCGCGGGAACCGTCACCGCGGAGGAGCCGTGCAGCACGGGCACGCACAGGAACACGCCGTCGCCGAGCGCCGCCGCGGACACCAGTACGGCGCCATGTCCGAACCGGCTCGGCAGACGGGCCGCCAGCAGCGAGCCCAGGAGTGCGCCCGGCCCCGTCGCCGCCAGCGCCAGCCCGACCACGGTGCCCGACAGGTGCAGGTCCCGTGGCAGGAACAGCAGATAGACGGTCATCACCGCGGCGAACGAGAACTGGAAGGCGGCCGACGCGAGACACACGGTCCGCAGCGCGGTGTCGCCGGCGACGAAACGGAGGCCTTCGTGGATCCGCCGCCAGACCCGAGGGGGACGTGCCGAGCGTTCCGGGAGGGATTCGCGGCGACCGGTCCGTCGTAACGTCAAAAACGACAGCGCGAAGAACGACGCGCTGGAGGCGGCGGCGATCGGCGCCGACAGCAGGGACACCAACGCCCCGCCGAGCGCGGGACCGCCGATCTGCGCCGCGGACCGGCTGCCTTCGAGCGCGCTGTTGCCCCGCACCAACTGGTCGCGTCGCACCAGCCGTACCAAGGACGCCTGGTACGCCACGTCGAAGAACACGGAGAGCGCCCCGACGGCGAACGCGACCACGAGCAGCGCCGGCAGGACGAGCCACCCGAGGAGGCCGGCCACGGCTGCGGCGCCCAGCGCCAGGGTCCGACCCGCGTCCGTCAGCACCATCACCGTACGGGTCCGCCACCTGTCCACCCACGCGCCGGCGAAGAGCGACAGCAGCAGGACCGGAGCCTGCCCCACCGCACGCAGGGCGCCCAGTTGGCCGGCACCGGCGTCGAGGGTCAGGACGGCGAAGAGCGGCAGAACCACCAGGCTGGTGTGTTCACCGAGTTGGGAGGCGGTCTGGCCGAACCAGAGCCTGCGGAAGTCGCTGTCCCGCCACAGACTTGACGGGGAGGAAGAGGACGGCACGGGGGACCCCTCGGACGAGCGGAGACGAGCCCCGCCGACGATGTCGGGCAGGGTGAAGGGAAGGCTCGCTGTGCCGCGCATCAAGGGCAGCACACGATGACAGACGGCCGCGTACGGCCTTCGACGTCAACGCGTGCTCGGACGACCGACCATGTCCTCGCTCTCCTCGTGAGTCACTCGCTGCGCACCCTAGCCACCGCCCGGCAGGTCACGAAAGGGGATTACGGCTCGGGCGGAGTCAGTCCCGATAGGCCGTCGCCTCACGGATGACCGTCAGCAGGGCCCGGAACCGTGCGCGGTCCTCCGCGGTCAGGCCGGCCGTCGCCTCCGCGAGCGCGACACGGTCCACCTCCTCCGCCTCGCGATGGCACCGCAGCCCTTCGTCGGTCAGACGCAGCAGAAAGGCGCGACGGTCGTCCGGGTGGCGGACGCGCTCGACCAGACCGTCCCGTTCCAGGCTGTCGACGATGCTGGTCGTGGTGCGCGCCGCGACGCCCGTCATCTCGCTCAGGTCCCGCATCCGCAGCGGCCGCTCGCTGCGCGCCAGCATCCGCATGGCCCGCAGTCGCGCGACCGACGCGCCACCGGTCCGCAGGCGGGCCTCCACGAACCGGCGCAGCTGCTGCGTCGTCTCGTAGAGCTCGTCGACCAGGACGTCGCTGCTGCCCTGCACTGCCATGTGCTGCTCCCCGTCGCGCGTTCCACCGGAAAGCCGATTCTATGAGCATCGACATAGTGAGTATGCTCAGCATGTGTCGCCGTTCCTCCGCCGCTCCCGCCCGTACCTCCGCTCCCGCCGTCTCGGCCAGCGTCTCGTCGTCCCCGTGATGTGCGTCAGCGTGACCTTCATCGCGATCGTCGACGGGGCGATCACCACCGTGGCCCTTCCCGCCATCGCCCGACAGTTCCGGCTGACGACGGCCGCCCTCGACGGGGTGGTCGTGGTCTATCCGGTGTGTCTGGCCATGACGATCCCCGCCTCGGCCTGGCTCGTCGAACGCTTCGGCGGCAAGCGTGTCCTGCTCACCGCGCTCACCGCCTTCCTCGGCTCGTCCCTGCTGTGCGGCATGGCCGCCGACCTCGCCCAGCTCGTGGCCTTCCGCGCGGTGCAGGGACTGTCCGCCGGGGTGCTCTTCCCGGCCTCCGCCGCCCTGCTCTTCGCCACCTTCAACGCCTCCGAGCAGGTGCGGATCTCCCGCTTCATGATCATCCCGCAGCAGATGGCCCCGGCCGCCGCTCCCGTCCTCGGCGGCGTCCTCGTCGACCACCTGTCCTGGCGTTGGGTCTTCTACGTCAACGTGCCGGTGGGCGTGCCCGTCGTCGTGTTCGGCCTGCTGTTCCTGACCGAGCACCGCGGCCGGCTGCCCGGCCGCTTCGACCTGCCCGGCCTGCTGCTGAGCGCCGCCGGACTCGGCGTCGCGATGTTCGGGATCTCCGAGGGCCCCGGCCGCGGCTGGTCCTCCGTCCCCGTGCTCGTCTCCCTGGGCCTCGGCGCGATCCTGCTCGCCGCCACCGCCGTCCACCAACTGCGCGCCGCCGAACCGCTCCTGAAACTCCGCCTCTTCGCGGACCGGCTCTTCCGTGACACCAACCTGATCAACCTGGTCGGCCTGATACCGATCCTCGGCGCCATGTACCTCGGCCCCCTCTTCCTCCAGCAGGCCCAGGGCCGCACCGCCCTGGAGTCGGGCACCACCACCTTCCCGGAGGCGTTCGGCGTCCTGCTGACCGTCCAGGTCGCCGGGGTCCTCTACGCGCGGGTGGGGCCGCGGATCATCGTCGGATGCGGACTGGCCGGCGTCAGCGTGGTTCTGCTGCTCTTCGCCACCTGCGACGAGGACACCGGGCTGTGGACCTTCCGGGCCTACATGTTCCTGCTGGGCATCGCCATGGGCGGCGTCTTCATGCCGACGACGGTGGCCTCACTCGCGAACGTCGCCCGCCGGGACCTGGCCCAGGCGTCCACGCTCAACACCGTGGTACGCCAGACCGGAGGAGCCCTGGCACCGGCCGCGGTGACCACGGCCCTGGTCCTCGGCACCCCCGCCGCGTCCGCCGCCGATCCGCCCGTCACCGCCTACCAGTACACCTACCTCGCCCTGGCCGCCGTCGCGGCGGCGACCGCGGCCTTCGCCTTCACCCTCCCGGACGCCCGCGCCCGCGCCGCCGCCCGCCCCACCACGACGACACCGCGCCCTGCGCCGGCCACATCGCGTCACGAGAACGCACGCTGACGGCCCTTGCCCGTGGCGGGCGGGCGGGCATCGGCATCGGCATCGGGGCAGTCGGCGGCATCGCCCCTAGACGTCGTCCTCGCGGGCGGTGTCGTAGCGTTCGCGTGCCTCGTGGACCTGTTCGATGTGGGTTTCCGCCCAGTCCTTCACCGCGGTCAGCAGGACGGCCAGGCTGCCGCCCAGTGAGGTGAGTTCGTAGTCGACGCGGACCGGGACGGACGGGGTGACGGTGCGGGTGAGGATGCCGTCGCGTTCGAGGGCGCGCAGGGTCTGGGTCAGCATCTTGGGGCTCACGCCGGCGATCTTGCGGCTCAGGTCGCCGTAGCGCATCGGTCCCGCGGAGAGGGCGGCGACGACAAGGCTGACCCATTTGTCGCTGAGCCGGTCGAGGAGCTGGTTGGTGGGGCAGGCCCGGATGAACGCGTCGTACTCGACGCGCGCCTGCTCGCGCCGCTGGACCGCGGTCATGGTCGCCATGGCTTCCCTCCGGGGTACGTACGCACTCTCAGGTAACTACTTACCCAAAGATAGTAGCTCTTCCTAGGATTGCGGACGGCTGACCGGACAGCAGAGCGAATCAATCGACGAACAGCCTTCAAAACCAGGGGAGTTGACTGTCATGCGTGCTGCGGTGGTACGGAGTTTCGGCGGGCCCGAGGCCGTGGAGGTCGTGGAGACCGAGATACCGGAGCCGGGTGCCCGGCAGGTGCGGATCAAGGTGGCGGCGGCCGCGCTGAACCCGGTGGACGCGGGGGTGCGGGCCGGGTTCTTCGGGGGTGCGGGCCAGCAGATCGGATTCGGCTGGGATGTCGCCGGGACCGTGGACGCGACCGGGGTGGCCACCGCCTGGAGCGTCGGCGACGAGGTGGTGGCGCTGGACCCCGGCATGGTGCGGCCCGCGGGCACGCACGCCGAGTACGTCGTCGTCGAGACGGACGCGGTGGCGAAGGCGCCGCGCACGGTGGACGCCGTGCATGCCGCCACGCTGCCGCTGAACGGCCTGACCGCCGTACAGGCCCTGGACCTGCTGGAGCCGGCCGAAGGGCAGTCGCTCCTCGTCACCGGCGCGGCGGGCGCGGTCGGCGGCTTCGCCGTCCAGCTCGCCGCCCGGCGCGGGATCTCGGTGACCGCTCTGGCCAGGCCGGGCGACGAGGAGTTCGTACGATCGCTGGGGGCCGCGCACTTCACCTCCGGCGCGGTCGGCGCGGGCGGCGTCGACGCCGTGCTGGACGCGGCGATGGTCGGTGAGCCGGCCCTGGAGTGGGTGCGGGACGGGGGCGTCTATGTGGGCGTCCGGCCCGGCGCGCATCCCGCCTCGGCGCGCGGGGTGCGGACGACGTCCGTCGCGGTCACCGCCGACGGGGCGCGACTGGCCGAGCTGGCGGCACTGGTGGACCGGGGAGCACTGACTCTCCGGGTCGCCGAGACCTACCCCCTGGAGGAGGCGGCCAAGGCACACGCCCGTCTGGAGGAGGGCGGGGTGCGGGGGCGGTTGGTGCTGATCCCCTAGGGGCCGCCCCGAGGTACCTCCCCGTCCGCGAAATTACTGGACAGCCAAGGGTGTTGATCACTTCATGGCTCAGAGACCAGCGCCCCGCTCACTGTCCGACGAAGCCCTCTCCAGCCTGCTCGGTCGGCAGCAGTTCGGCACGCTCGCCAGCGTCAGGCGCAGTGGCCATCCCCACCTGACCACCATGGTGTACAGCTGGGACGCCGAAGCCCGGATCGTGCGGTTCTCGACGACGGCCGACCGGGTCAAGGTCGCGCATCTGCGGCGCGATCCGCGGGCGGCGCTGCATGTGCCGGGGGGCGACGTGTGGTCGTTCGCCGTCGCCGAGGGCGAGGCCGAGGTCTCCGAGCCCACGACGGTTCCCGGCGACGCGATCGGGCGGGAACTGCTCGGGATGATCCCCCAGGCCGCGCGGCCCGAGGACGAGGCCGCCTTCCTGGAGCAATCGGTCGCCGAGCGCCGGGTGGTCGTACGGCTGAAGGTGAACCGCCTGTACGGCACCGCGCTCGACATCGACGGCTAGGGCCTGTCGTTTGGATCAGGTCGCAGGACATCGACGGGTCTGTTCGGTGCCGGTGAGCGGGGGCTGGTGCGTGCAGCTGCAAGGCGGAGGAGGCCGTCGACGCGGAGCGTCGGCAACCGACGACAACGCGGCAGATGCGCGTGCCAGCCCCCGCGTCTGCGGCCTGATCCAAACGACAGGCCCTAGGCCTCCTCGAGGCGGCCGGTTCATGTCGTCGGCGGCGGCTGGGCGGCCGGCGTGTCCTGGTGGGGCGGTCGTTCGAGGGTGGCCGCGATGTCGGCCTGTCGCACGGCGTCGATCAGTGCCTGCCCGATGATGGAGACGGGTTCGCGGCCCGGGAGGACCAGGCCGATGCGCTCGGTGCGCTGGGGACTGACCAGAGGGACGGCGTGCATACCGGTGGGGACGCCGAAGACGTGGAGCCAGGCGTGCGGCACGATGCTGGCCCACTGACCGGTTCTGACCTGCGCGAAGAGCGAGGCGATCGAGTCGGTCTCGATCCGGGGCGTCACGGAGACGCCCACGGTCTCGAACACCGCGTCGAGGACCTGACGGCCCTGCATCATGGGGTGCAGCAGGCACAGGGGGTACTGGGCGGCCTCCGCCCAGGAGATCCTGGCGGGCTGGGATTCGGGCGTGGACCACTGGGTCAGCAGCACATAGCGTTCCCGGTAGAGCGGTACGAACGTGAAGTCGTGCGCGACGACGGAGCTCTGGTAGGTCACGGCGGCGTCGAGCTCGTACGCCCGTAGCCGGTTCACGATGTCCTCGGCCTGCAGGTCGGCGAAGACCTGGACGGTGGCCAGCGGGTTGGCCGCGCAGAACGGCTGGGTCAGCAGCGCGACCGCGGTGGAGGCGGTCGGGACGGTGCCGATGCGCAGCCGGCCGCTCAGGCCCGCGCGCAGGGCCTGGATCTCGCTGTGCATGGCGTCGCGGTCGGCGATGATGCGTTGCGCCCACAGGACGACCCGCTCGCCCTCGGGCGTGAGGCCGTCGAACCGGCGCCCGCGCTGGACCAGCGGGATGCCGAGCTCGTCCTCCAGTTTCCGGATGCCCTCGGACAGGGTCGGCTGGGAGACATAGCAGGCCTGGGCCGCCTTCGCGAAGTGGCGGGCGCGGGCGAGGGCGACGAGGTATTCGAGTTGGCGCAGCAGCACGCCTTGAATGATCCCTCGTTCCCGGCCGTCCCGGCACGGGCCACGCTGCGCTGATCGGTGCTGCCTGTCAGCCGATAGGAACTACCGCTTTGACCTGCCCCGGCGCGGAGGCGGAGAGTGTGGCCCGAACGGTGGGCGGGGCAGGCCGCGCCCGTGCGGGTCCGAGGACGCGCGGGTCGCCCCGCTCCCGAACGGATGCGCCGGACGCCGGTGAGCACCCTCGCCGCCCTGGACGGAGAGGGCGTGGTGGGCGATGCGGGACTTCGACGAACCGGACGAGGCCGAGCTGTCGGTGTCGGCTCCCAAGACATGGGCGACCGGTGCTCCCGCGGTCGTGCACGCGCTGCAGTACGCCCTCGGACAGACCTCCCCGACGCGCACCGCGCTGACGCTGCTCAACATCAACCAGGCCAAGGGCTTCGACTGCCCGGGCTGCGCCTGGCCGGAGCCCGCGCCGGGCAAGCGGCACCGCAACGAGTACTGCGAGAACGGCGCCAAGCACATCGCCGACGAGGCCACCTCCCGGCGGGTGACCGCCGACTTCTTCCGGCAGCACTCCGTCGACGAGCTGAGCCGAAGGTCCGACTACTGGCTCAACCAGCAGGGCCGGCTGACCGAACCGATGGTGCTGCGCGAGGGTGCCACCCACTACGAGCCCATCGGCTGGGACGAGGCCCTGGACCTGCTCGCCGACGAACTGCGCGCCCTCGACCACCCGGACGAGGCGCTCTTCTACACCTCCGGGCGGCTGGCGAACGAGCCGGCCTTCCTGCTCCAGCTCTTCGCGCGGGCCTTCGGCACCAACAACCTGCCGGACTGCTCCAACATGTGCCACGAGTCCAGCGGCTCGGCGCTGGGGGAGACCCTCGGCATCGGCAAGGGCAGCGTCAGCCTCGACGACCTCTACGACTGCGACCTGGTCTTCGTCGTAGGACAGAACCCCGGTACGAACCACCCGCGCATGCTCTCCGCGCTCGAGGAGACCAAGCGCCGCGGCGGCCACGTCGTCGCCGTCAACCCGCTGCCCGAGGCCGGACTGCTCCGCTTCAAGCACCCGCAGAAAGCGCGCGGGATCATCGGCCGCGGCACGGACATCGCCGACCAGTTCCTGCAGATCCGGCCCGGAGGCGACCTGGCCCTGTTCCAGGCGCTGAACCTGCTGCTGCTCGAGGCGGAGGACAAGGAGCCGGGCACGGTCCTGGACCGGGACTTCATCGAGGCGCACACCACGGGCTACGACGCCTTCGCCGAGCACATCCGGGAGACGTCCTGGGACGCGGTCCTGGAGGCCACCGGCCTGACCAGGGACGAGATCGAGCAGGTCCACGAGCGGGTGCTGGCCAGCCGCAGCGTCATCGTCTGCTGGGCGATGGGCCTGACCCAGCACAAGCACGGCGTGCCCACCATCCGCGAGGTCGTCAACTTCCTGCTCCTGCGCGGCAACATCGGTCGGCCCGGGGCGGGCGTGTGCCCGGTGCGCGGGCACAGCAACGTCCAGGGCGACCGCACCATGGGCATCTGGGAGCGTGTGCCGCAGCCGTTCCTGGACCGGCTCGGACAGGAGTTCCGCTTCACCGCCCCGACGAAGCACGGGCTGGACTCCGTCGACTCCATCCGGGCCATGCTGGACGGACGGGCCAAGCTGTTCGTCGGCGTCGCCGGCAACTTCGTCCGGGCGTCGCCCGACAGCGACGCCACCGAGCGCGCCCTGCGCAACTGCCGTCTGACCGCCCACGTCTCGACCAAGCTCAACCGCTCCCACGCGGTGTGCGGACGCACGGCCCTGATCCTGCCCACGCTCGGCCGCAGCGACCGCGACGTCCAGGCGGGCGGCGAGCAGTTCATGACGGTCGAGGACTCCATGAGCGAGGTCCACGCGACCCGCGGCCGCCTCGCCCCCGCCTCCCCGCACCTGCTGAGCGAGGTGTCCATCATCAGCCGCCTCGCCCGCAAGACCCTGCGAGCCGGAACGGACACCGGAGCGGACATCCCCTGGGCCGACTTCGAAGCCGACTACGACCTCGTTCGCGACCGCATCGCCCGGGTCGTCGACGGCTTCGAGGACTTCAACGAGCGGGTACGCCGCCCAGGAGGCTTCCGGCTGCCCAACCCGGTCAACGAGAGGGTGTTCCGCACCCCCGCCGGGAAGGCCGTCTTCACCGCCAACGACTTCACGATGCTCCAGGCGCCCGAGGGCCACCTGGTCCTGCAGACACTGCGCTCGCACGACCAGTGGAACACGATTCCCTACGCGATGGACGACCGCTACCGGGGCATCAAGGGCGGCCGGCGCGTCGTCCTGGTCAACCGCGCCGACCTCACGGACCTCGGCCTCGACGACGGCAGCCTCGTCGACCTCGTCAGCGTCTGGACCGACGGCTCGGAGCGCCGCGCCGAGGCCTTCCGCGTCGTCGCCTACCCGACACCCCGGGGCTCGGCCGCCGCCTACTACCCCGAGACCAACGTGCTGGTCCCCCTCGACAGCGTCGCGGACATCAGCAACACGCCCACGTCGAAGAGCGTGATCGTCCGCCTCGAGCCCGGACGGCCGCAGCATTCCGACGGACCCCGGTGATCACCCTGCTCCTCCACCGCCGCGGCGCGCCCGAGGCGGATGCCGGCCCCGTCGTCCACATGTGAGCGGCATGTGGACTCCGCGCCCGTCCGTGCGGACGGAGCCGGACGAGGGCGACCCGCCACAGCGGCCGTCTCACCCCGAGTCGCCCCAGGCTCCGCGGGTCACACGAGAACCGCCGGGCGGTCCCAGCCGTTGCGGGTGACCTTTTCGAACCACAGTTGTGCTGCGCCGTCCACCACGGCTGCCACACACAGCCGCCAGCCCGGCCCCTCCGTGACGCGCACCCGCGTCGCGGAGGCGGAGTCCCTCAGAAGGTGCCATTCCGAGCCTCCGGCGCCATGGGACAGCACCCGGATGCCTCCCGGGCCGGCGAGTGCCAGTGTCGGGCCGCCGCGGTGGCCGACGGCCGAGACGTCCCGGACGCCCTCCATGTCGGGGAGCGTCTCGAGTTCCCAGAGCCCGGTGTCCTGTTCGGCGCGTACGGGCTGTCCGTCCCGCGGGGTGAGCACGGCCTCCAGATGCCCCCACCGGTTCAGTGCGAGGGCGGCCCGGTCCGTCGGGCCGGCCGGGACGGTCTCCCGTACGGGTTCCAGGCCCGGGTGCAGCCGCAGACACGACAGGGCGCCGCCGTTCTCGACCAGCACGCCCACCCCGCCGTCGATGTCCTGAGCGGCCCCGAGCACCCGAGCCGCCGGGGAACCGGTCACCTGGCGGATGTCCGGCTCACCGCCCTCCGCCGGGCAGTGCACCGCGTACAACGCCCCGTCATGCGCGGTCCATACGACGACCTCTCCCGACGCGGAGCGCAGGGCGGCGATTCCCTCGGCGTCGTCGAAGGCCTTGCTCCAGCCGGTGGCCGTGCCGATGTGCAGGGTCCCGACCGCGTCCAGGGCGGCGATCACCGGCCGCCCCGCACCCGTGCGACGGGCGGCCACCTCCCGCAGGGAACGGGGAGCGTCGGCGAGCGGCGGCAGGACCGTGTCCGGGATGCCCCGGCCGGGGCCGGGCACCCGCAGGTACTCCAGGCCCCCCACGCCGCCCGCGACGACGACCGGACCGTCGCCGCCGTCGGCGAGCACGTCCACGCAGCAGTGCCGTGCGGGACTCCCGTTCGCGCGCAGCAGGTCCGCGAGTCTCCTCGCCCACGGCAGCAGCCGCGGCCGGTCGGCCGGGTGGTCGGAGAGAAGCTGGGCGGCGTGGGCGGCGACCTCCACCGAGAAACCCGCGTGCAGCAGCTCGTCACGGAACCGCGCGGCGGCCCCGCCCCCCGCGCTCGGCAGTGCGGAGGGCCGGCCGAGCAGCGCGGTCCTGGCCACCGCGCCGATCGCGTAGCGTTCGCCCTCCACGGTGAGCAGGTACATGTCCAGCTCGCGTTCCGGCGCGACGTGCCCGGGGGAGTACACCAGGGTCTGCCGCCGCCGTCCCGCCTCGTGCAGGAAGGTGAGGTCGATCAACTGGACCGAGCCGTCCCGGCCGACCATGACATTGCGCGCCGACACGTCCCCGTGCACCCAGCCGCTGTCGTGCATCCGGTCCACGATGGAGCACAGACGCACCAGAACGTCCGCGGCTGCCAGGGGATCGGGGCCCCGGGCCGCCCATTCCCGCAGTTCGCAGCCGTCGAACCAGCGGGACACCAGGTAGGAGCAGAGGGACTTCGCGGTGGCGCCGGGCGGGTGCGGCGCCGGTCCCACCAGGACGAGCGGTGCGATCAGGCCGCCGATCGCCAGCCGGTTCGCGTCGTGGACGCAGTCCTCCCACCGGGACTGCCAGCGCCGCAGGTCGTCGTCGTCCTTGTGCGCGGTGAGGACCTTCACCATCCACCACGACACCTGGCCGTTCCGGTCGACGCGACGGGCCCGCCAGCACTCGCCCTCCGCGCTCGCCACCCCGATGCGGTGCTCCAACGTGTACTGGTCGGGGTTCTCCCGGCTCCCCACGCACATACCGGCCCCGTCGGGCGTCGGCTCCCCGCGCACGCCTCACTCCCTCAGCCGGAAGGGGGACCCCGCCGAGACGGACATCCCGCCCGCCCCGACACCCGCGGTGCCGTACGCCGCCTCCACGTCGTACGGGTCCTCGTCGACGGGCACCTGCCACTTCGGCGGCGCACTCCCGGCCGGCACCGGATCGGGGACGGCCCCCGGGACGGGCGCCGGAACGGCCTCCAGCGCCGCGGTCAGGGACTCCAGCAGCTGTGCGAACAGGTCGCAGCGGCCCACCACCCACACCGTGTCCGGTCCCGGACCGGCGGCCGTGAGACGGTCGAACTCCTGCGAGAGCCCGGCCAGGAACCGCTCCGTCTCGTCCAGATGAGGCCGCACCGCCACGGGCACGGGGTCGGCGTCGGGCCGGCGGCTCGGCAGCGCCCGCCCCACGGTGCGGACGAACGCGCGGGGGTCGGGCACGCCGTGCTCCCCCTCCAGACCGCGGTCGATGGCGTCCCGCACCCGCATCAGGTCCAGCAGCGGGGTGCGCAGCGCGGTCTGGGCCGCCTCCGCGCAGCGACTGGCGGCCAGGGACAGCCGCTCGCGGGCCGCCTCCCGGCCGGGACCCTCGTCCGGGGACGCGGGGTGTCCGGTGGTGTGCGCGAGCCGGTCCCGGCACTCCCTGAGCGCCTCCGCGGTCGCGGCGGGCAGCCCGGCGGCCCGGGCCCGGGTCACCTGGACCCGCCGGGTCAGACCGGCGCCGAGGCCGGAGAAGTACTCGTCCAGCACCTCGTGGCCGCCGATGGCCGCCGGGTCGCCGCCGCCGACCTTGACCAGTTCGGCGAGCAGCGCGTGGTCGGGGCGCAGGGAGACGTGGTCCTGCACCTGGGCGCGGGTCAGCCAGTCCTGGTACAGCTGCGGGGTGCTGATGCCGATGGTGTGCAGCCGGATGCCCGTGTCGGCGTGCAGATGCTCCATGAGACTGACCGGCTCCTCGGTGGCCATCACCACCTCCCCCGAGCCCTGCTCACCCTTGGGCGTCCAGTGCGCGCCATCGCTGACCAGCACGATCAGCTTCTCGTTGCCCGGCTTGTGATGGTGGTAGAGGAGGTTGGCCGCCTCGTGCAGCGCGTTGCCGATGTCGGTGCCCGCGTTCTGGGCCTTGAGCACGCCCAGGGCGTTGCGGAACAGGTCGGCCTCCGCGGGGGTGCCCGCGTCGATCTGGGCCATGCCGCCGCCCGGCGGGAAGATCTGGCGGGTGTGGTGGGTGAACTCCAGCAGGGCGATCCGGGACACCCGCCCGCCGGCCTGGAGCCGTGCCTCCAACAGGTGGCGCAACGCGTCCTGCAGCGCGCGCATCCGGCTCAGACCGGCCCGGGAAGCACGGGTGCGCGAGCCGATCAGACCGCGCCAGCGCGAGGTGGCGGCGGTCGCGGCCGCGTACTCCGCGAACGGGACGATGTCCTCGCACTTCATCGAGCCACTGCAGTCCGCCAGGACCACGATGTCGACACCGCTCCGGGCGCCGGGCACGAACAGGTCGACGGCGGTGCGCTCCTGGATGGTGATGATCACCTCGCGCCGCCCGTCGGCGTCGAACTGCCGTGCGCGATAGGGCACCGAGCCGGTGTGCAGCCACAGCTCCTGATCGTCGGCGGGCACCCACAACGCCCGTCCCGCCAGCCCGGCCGCGGCCAGCTCCCGGCCGGCCTCTTCCAGGGAACGCTCGGTGGGCGACTCCAGTTGCACGGAGCGCGCCACCACCACCGGTGCCGTCTCAAGCCGCCACGCGCCGGCCTCGCCGGCATCGAAGTCGGTCGCCCTGGCCAGGTCCTCGGGCACCGCGAGCAGCCCCGACGGCACCTCGGCCAGGGGTACGACCTCAACGGCCACGGCCGTGGCGTCGTACCCGGCACCCACGCTCAGGAGCCGGTACCGCTCTCCTGCGGACGGCCCGACGGCCCGCTCCCACTCGGCCCCGCACACCCCGACCCGGGTCCCGGTGAGCACTCCGCCCGCCGGTACCACCACGCCCCGGGTGAGCCGGGGATCCGTCGTCGTCCCCCTCATCGTCGGCTCCGATCGCCCTCGAACCTCACGTCCGCACCCAGTGCTTGCCGGTACCGGGCCATATGCGCCCCCTTCGCGCCGATGAACCGCCCGCGCAGGGGCTGTGGCAGATCGACGAAGAGCAGGCCCGGCCGCTCCGTGACGCCGTCGCGCTGACGCGGGGCCTTGTACTCCACGAACCGCAGCGCGTCCGCCATCTCCGCGCGGCCCGTCTCCTGCTCGCGCACCAGCGCCCGCAGCCGTTCGAACAGCCGGCGGCCCTCCGACGCGGTGTCGCCGAGCCGGGCGATCTCGCGCTGCCAGTCCGGCTCGGCCCGGCGTACCTGCTCCGCCAGCCGCCGGGCGGCGTTGCCACCACCGGAGTCGTCGGCGAGCCGCCGCAGCAGGGCGTGTATCCCGCCGTAGTCCACGGCGAGTTCGCGGTGGCCGGTGTTGCGCAGGTTGTGTCCCAGCAGCGCCAGCGACACCCGGGCTCCGCCGCGGCGCCGTACCGCCATGGCCACGATCTGCCGCACCAGTTCGGGTGCGGGCGCGGTGCGCGGCGTGCGGTGGTGTTCCCGGCACAGGCCCAGACCGACCTTCTCGTGGCCGAAGACCTGCCAGCGGTGGACGTGCCGGGAGCACATCTGCCGGCCGCAGGGCTTGCCCGCCGGGTCCGCCCAGTCGCACCGGACCTGCCCGGCGCCGCGGCAGCCCCCCTGCTCGCAGACGGGGAACTGGCGCTGGTGGCAGGCCGGGCAGTAGTCCAGGTCCGCGTCGGCCGGATGGGGATGGCGGTGCGCGTCGCACCACGCCGTCGCCGTCGCGCAGCCGGGCCCCGCGCAGCGGAAGGACGCCGGTCGCCCGCACTCCGCGCAGGACGGGTGATGGGCTGCGCAGGTGGCGGTCAGGGATCCGTCCAGGAGGACCACGTGGTCGTCGCACAGGCGCGCGGGGACATCCTGTTTCCCGCACGGCTCGCAGGTGAAGGCCCCGTACGCGGTCCGCCCGCCTCCGGCGCAGGCCGTGCAGGCCGTGCGGGTGAGGTCGGGCCGTTCGCGTACGGCGACGATGTCGAAGCAGGTGTCCTCACGGACGAGCGTGACGCCCGGAGCGCAGCGCAGGACCTCCAGGACGATGTCCCCGGTGGGCGACTCCCACCGGAAGGGGACGCCGGTGTGCAGCGGGCGCCCCAGCAGGGTCGGCTCCAACTGCTGCCACAACTCGCCGTAGGCCTGGGCGGTGGTCAGGCCGAGATCGGCCTCCCGCAGGTCGAGGACGACCTCCACGTCCCCCGCGGGGATCCGGGGCGGTGCGATGGTCACTGCGGGTTCCCTCCCCGGGTCGGCCTCGGGTCGCGGCGGCCGTCCGGTGCCGCGCCCGGCGCCCTGTCGGCCGGCCGTCGACGCCGGTGCGAGGGCGGTCCGTTCCCACGGCGCGGTCCCGCTCGGCCCGGCTCGTCGCGTCCACAGCGTTCCCGCAGCGGCTCACCCGTGCTGAGGGCCTGGCCCCAGGCCTGGAGCATGAGGGCGGCGCTTCCGGGGTGACCTTCGACGATCAACGGCAGCAGCGCACCTCCCGGCCGGGTGTCCGTGAGGGCCGCGCGGAGCGTGTCGGACAGCGGACGGCCGCCCGTGTCGCACCGCAGCAGGTCCTGCCCGCTCGGCGGCCGGGTGCGGCCCGGCAGTTCGACCAGACCCAACAGCGGCGCGAGCTCCTCGGCGGTCGCGTCCAGTTTGGCGAACTCCGGCACCAGGTCGGCGAGGAGGGCCCGAGCGGCCTGCCGGGCGGGGCGGCGCCGCTCGGAGCGCTCTCGCGGCCGGCCGGCCTGCCGTTGCTCGTCGCGGCCCGCGCCCGCTCGGGGACCATGGTCCTCGACGAAAACGGCGCGCAGTCCCTCGGTGACCGCGCGGGCGCGGTTGTCGTCCAGCAGGTCCTGCCGGACGAACGCGCACCGGTCGCCCCTTCTGGCCTGCCCGCGGGCCCGCAGGGCGAGTGCGTCGAGGAGCAGCATGTGGGCGCGGACCTCGGCGAGAGTGGTCTGCGCGTCGAGGCAGCGGACCAGCACGGTGCCGTCGTCCTCGACCGGCGCCACGTCCATGCGGTCCAGGTCGCCGATACCGTCCCGGCGGCGCAACTCGGCGCGCACTTGCTCCAGATGACGTTCCGTCACCGGGCCGATGTTCCGGGCCGCCAGATGTTCTCCGGAGTCCGCGAGCCACCGGGAGCCGACGCGGTCCCGGCGCCCTTCGCGGGAGAAGGAACCCCGGCCGGCGAGCGCGATCAACGCGGGGGAGTGCCGGCGCAACAGCGCGTACAGCAGCTCCCGTTCCACCGGATCGATCGTCTCCAGCCAGTACAGGTCCCCGTCCGGGGGCACCGCGGTCCCGTCCAGCGAGACGCCCGGCACGGTCAGGACACCGCCGGCCCTGCGCGCCGCGTCCGCCACGACCTCGATCGCGCCTGCCAGCACGCCGAATCCGTCGGCACGCGCTCCGCGGGTGCCCCACCACGCGGGCGGCGTCACCAGCCGGAGCAACGCCGGATGGCGTCGGCCGGGCCGCAACCGCAGCCTGCCGGACCCCAGTTCGGGGAGCCCGCCGCGCTCGACGGCCGCCACCACCGCGTCCCGATCGGCACCCTGCACCGCCAGTCCCTTGGCCAGCGCCTGCCGCGCCGCCCCCACCCTCGTCAGACTCACCAACACACCCAGCACCCTAGCCACAGAAGAGGACGTGAAGTATGAAATCTCCATACTTCAGCATTTATTGGTCGCATACGACTATGCTTCGGCCGGCCGCGGGCGTCACTCCAGTACGGTCCTCGCGCCGCCCTCGTCACCGAGGGCCGGTGTCTCCAGATGGTGACTGTGTCGGCGGCCGGACAGTCTGAGGGCCACCGCGCCGGCGAGGACCACCTGGTCCAGGCCCTCCAGGCGCACCGGTTCGCCCGGTGTCAGCGGACGGGGCCGCCCCAGCGCGTCGTGCTCCCACCGCCGTACCGCGGTGCCGTGCGAGGAACCGAGGTCCCGCACCGACACCGCCAGAGCGGCATCCGCCTCGATCAGAAGGTGCTTGCGGCTGACCCGGGCCACCGACGCGCGGTGCTCGCGGCCGATGCCGTCGAGGTTGATCCCATGGGCGAGAGCCCCACGACCGATCTCCAGACAACTGTCGGCCTCCAGCGGGAAACGCAGGATCACCGCCTCCTCCTCGGTGCGGTCGAGACGCTCGATCAGCACCTCACGGATGGGCCGGCGGTCGCCCACCCGCACCAGCGGACGACCACAGCGCTCCTCGGGACACACGGGCCGCCCCGTGCGCACGTCCAGCTGCGGCCACAGCCGGATGCCGTCGGGCCACGACTGGGCGAGGGGGCAGCGGGAGTCGCACCGCCACACCGAGCGCAGCACGTCCTTCCGGCGCGTCAGCCCGATGTGGACCAGCTCCTTCTCCTCCTCCGCCCGAGACTTGGCCTGGCCCGACACCGGCACGATGCCACTGGGGACGAACCGCAGTCCGTCACCCTCCCGGCGCCAGCTGTGGAAACGCTCGGGCCGCTCCTCGATCCAGCGGTGGGCCCGCCGCAGATCCACGAACCGGTCCCGGCTGATCACGTGGAGGTCGCGCTCCAGAGCCAGGGAGAGCAGCACCGGATCGGCCTGGCGTACGACCCGCAGGACGCCTTGGCTGCGTCGGCGCTCGAACTCGTCGCGCTGCTCCTCGGGCACCTGGTGCAACAGCGACTGGTCGGCGATCGCCACGAGCACGGCCCCGTCCCCGTGCAGCGCGCGCCACGCCTCGGTGACGCGGTCCAGCCGGGGCAGGAGAGGGAGTTTCGAGGCCGGTCCGATCTCCTGGGACCAGCAGACGTTCGAGACGTCGACGACAGCGTGCATGTTTCGGTACCTGCGCCAGTCGGTGAATGGGGGACTCGTGGGATGTGTCGGGGGGACCCGGGTGGGAGAGAGCGGTGATGCCGCGCGGAGACCGGGCCACCGCCCTCAGGGCCGCCCGGGCGCACGGCCGATCCGTGGGAAACGCCGCCGGGCCCGTCGTACGGGAGCGTCCGTCATGGGTTCCGAGGGGCGCGGCGCGGTGTACGCCGACGGATCCGGGGCCGCGCCCGCGCCCTCGGGATCCCATGTCCTCGGCCCGTCCCCCATCGCGGGGCGGGGCGCGTCACGACCCGTCCGGCGCAACGGCTGCCGACGCCCGGCTTTCCGGTACGACACCGGAGTCCGGTGCCACAGGCCCCCGGACGTGGCGCGGACGGCCTTGCGGACCTGGAGCCAGGTCTTGAAGGGGCACTGTCCCAGCATTCGGCTGCCGTCGGTCAGGGGGACGTCTCTCGGCCGGCGGACGTTCACCCACCTGGTGTCCCCGTTCCACCCCGCGTTCCAGGCGCCGTCCAGTACGGCCACGGAAGCGCCGGGAGTCTCGCTCGGATGCCAGTCGAACCACAGGACGCGAGCCCGTTCATCGTCGCGGTCGATCACCAGACACGGCCGGCGCTTGCGGTCACCGCTCTTCACGGTCTGTTCGAACAACCAGATCTCGCCAGGACTGGGGGAGGGCCGCCCCAGGGGCCGCATACCGGCGGCCCACCGGGACGGCGGCGCGGGGCTCACCTTGCGGACGACGAGGAAGAACACCACCGCCACCAGCATGACCGCCAGCGTCTGGGCCTCCGACACCACGGTCCAGACGCCGTCGGTGTCCCCCTTGGCCATGCGCAGCGCGGGCGGCTCGACCTGCGACCGCACCCACAGGGCCACCACGACGGAGAGGGAGACCAGCCCCGCGGACTGGGCGAGCAGCAGCCACGGCCGTACCCGGCCACGGTGGCCGGCCCGCCACGTCACGAGGGCCGCCACGAGCAGGGCCATGGTGACCAGCAGCCAGGGAGCGGCGAACGGTGTGCGGACCGCGGGCGACTGGGCGGCGAGCAGCGACGGCACGGTCACGGGCGCGGCGAGCAGGTACCCGACCGGGACCCAGACATGGAGCAGCACCAGCCCGAGACACCCCAGCCCCGCACACGACGTCGTGCCGTCATGACTCATCCGATATCCCCCGACCGGTCGGAACGCGAGTCGCGACTGTACCGATCCACCCCTGTGTGCGCGGTCCCCCTTGCGCGGTTGTCCGAGCGCATGACGAACAGGACCACAGCAGTGCCTTACCGGAGCACTCCTGGCCGGTATTGAACGCATGAGCTGCGGATGTTGCCGTCACAGGCCTTCGGACCCCGGTGTGCGGCCCGAACAGGATCAGGAGCTCCGGGCGTCAGATCCGGCCGCCGGTGAAGCGGGTGATCGGGCCGTGGGTGTGGTGGCCGGAGCGGCGGCCCATCGCGTACGAGGCGGCCGTCAGCGCGGTGACACCCGCGCCCACACCGGCGGCGAGCAGCTTCCGGTGGGCGATCACCGTCCAGGCCGTCTTCGCTGTGGCCGCGACCTGGCCGGTCGTCGCGACGAGTGTCCGGAGGCCCGCGTCGATGCCACGGGCCACACCCTGCGCCGCCCCGCCGACGGTCTCGCTCTGAGCGGCCTGGGCGGTCTGTGCGGTGTTCACTTCAGTCATGAACTTCGGAACCGTGGTGGATGCCGACGTCTTCATGGACCGGCTGAACCCGGAGATGTGCGTGGTCACGGCTGCCGTGGGCGAGGAGCGGTCGGGATGCCTGGTCGGGTTCTCCTCGCAATGCTCCATCCGGCCGGTGCGGTTCGCCGTGTGGCTGTCCAAGGTCAACCACACCTACGCGGTGGCCCGCGCGGCACCGTACCTCGCCGTGCATCTGCTGACCCCCGACCAGCACGCGCTGGCGGCCCTCTTCGGCGGGGAGACGGGAGACAGCGTCGACAAGTTCGCGCAGACTCGCTGGACGGGGGGCGTCGGCGGGGCGGTCGTGCTGGAGGACACGGCCGCGTGGTTCGTCGGGAAGGTCGAGGCGCACGTCGACGGGGGCGATCATGTGGGTTTCGTCCTCGAGCCCGCGCAGTGGGGGGCGGGGGCCGGGCGACGCCTGCTGCGACTCGACGACTGCGACGACATCAGCCCCGGCCACCCGGTCGACTGACCGGAACGGGTGTCTCGAGTTGTGGCGAGCCCGCGTCATAGCGCCGGAACGGTCGCACCAGGACGGCGGTGGCCATGACCAGGGCCAGGCACACGAAGGCGCTGCCCGACCAGGCCAGGCCCAGACCCATGGTGGCCGCCATGGCTCCCGCGCGCAGATCACCCAGCCGGGGCCCGCCCGCGACGACGACGGTGAAGACGCCTTGCAGGCGGCCCCGCATGGAGTCGGGAGCGTAGGTCTGCAGAATGGTCTCCCGGTAGACCGCGCTGACGAGATCGGCGGCGCCGGCGCAGGCCAGCAGGGCGACCGTGCCCCACAGCGAGGACATGGTTCCCGCGAGGCCGACCGCTGCGGCCCAGCCCGCCACGGCCACCGCCAGAGCGATGCCCTGACGGCGTACCTTCGCGATCCACCCGCTGCACAGTCCGGCCGCGAGAGAACCGATGGCGATCGAGGCGTACAGCAGGCCCACGCCGCCGTGGAAGCGGGAGTCGGCCACCTGGGGGAACAGCGCGGTCGGCATGGCCAGCACCATGGCCGCGATGTCGAGCGCGAACGACGTCCACAGCACGGGGCGGGCGCCGATGAAACGCAGCCCGTCCCACACCGAGCGGAACCCGCCCCGTGGCGAGGGCGTCTCGATCGGCCGCACCGCGGGCAGGCGATACGCCGAGTACAGCAGCAAGGTGAAGAGGACGGCGTCGACGCCGTAGGCCCAGGCGAACCCGCCCGGCAGCGCCAGGAGGATTCCCGCACAGAGCGGGCCGGCGACCTGGCCGAAGTTCCCGACGGTGAAGTACAGGGTGTTGGCCGCAGGGATCATGCCGGGGGGAACGATACGGGGAATGATCGCGCCGCACGCGGCGGACGCCATGGCGAAGGACGCCGCCTGGCCGGACACCAGCACGATGATGAAGGGCACCGAGCGCAGATCCGCCAGCGCCTGTGCCAGCAGGGCGAGGGTGATCAACCACGTGGCGCCGGACGCGGACAGATAGAGCAGACGGCGGTCGACGCGGTCGGCGACGACTCCGCCGTACAGGCCGAAGACCACGATCGGAAGCAGTCCGGCCAGCCCGGTGAGTCCGACCTGCAAGGACGAGTGCGACAGCGCGTAGACCTGCACCGGCACGGTCACAGCGGTGACCATCGTGCCCACGTAGGAGGCTGCCTGCGCGAGCAGGAGGCGCCGAAAGGCCGCCACGGTCAAGGGACGCGGGTCCAGGGCCGCCGCGCGCAACCTCCGCGCCAGGCGCGTGGACAGCCCGTCCTCGTGGTGCCCGCGATGGCCCGGCGGAGACGATCGTGTAGTGCTCATGACCTCACGCTCGCAGGCAGCCAGGATGCCGCGCTTCCGATAATCTGCCGAACAATGTCGGAGAACAGCCACACAGCGACGAGCCCGACGATCACGCGGCACGAACACCTCGCCGGACAGGTCATCGGCCGCCACCGCCACTCGTTCCACCAACTCGTCTACGTCAGCACCGGCGTTGTCGCCGTCCAGACGGGAGAGGCGTCCTGGGTCGCCTCCAGCACCCAGGCGATGTGGATTCCGGCGGACACCTGGCACCAGCACCGGGTCTACGGCCCGACTCGTGTGCACACCATCGGATTCGCTCCGGACGACGCCCCGCTGTCGACCGCGACACCCACCGTCGTCTCCGTCGAGCCGCTGCTGCGCGAGCTCCTCATGGCCCGCAGCGATCCCGGCCTGTCGGCGCCGGAATCGGACCGCCTGCAGGCGGTCGTGCGCGACAGGCTGCGGCGCTCTCACGTCCAACCCCTCACTCTGCCCACACCCCAGGACCCCAGGCTGGTGCGGGCCTGCGGCCTGGCCGCCGAGAATCTGGCCGAGCTGCGCACGGTGACCTGGCTGGCCCGGCAGTCCGGTGTCGGCGAACGCACCCTGTCACGGCTGTTCCGGACCGAATTCGGCATGACGTACCCGCAGTGGAGAACCCTCACCCGGGTGTTCCACGCCATGATCCAGCTCGCCGAGGGGGCAACCGTCACCGAGACCGGCCGTCGCTGCGGATGGGCGACGACGAGTGCCTTCATCGACACCTTCACCCGCACCACCGGCCGGACACCCGGCAGCTACCGGGCCGCGGCATGCGGCACCGCCCGTCACCCACGAAGTTGAAAATTGTGCTGGTTCGTATGCAGTTGCGGGTGCCGTTGCGGCGTGTGTGACTGGTGGAGACCCCGTACTCCGCTCAAGGGGACTCGTCATGACCAATTCCGTTTCCCGCCGCGCCGGTGCCGTCGCCGTCTGGTCCGACTTCTGCGCCGTGTGCCCCAGTCCGGAACTGCGTGAGCGGCTCCAGGACGCACAGCAGCGCATCCGCGGCGCCTCGCCGCTCGGCGGTCAGTTCGTCGTGAGCGGCGCTCCGCGCCACCTCGGCTTCGACGACGGCACGATCATCCCGCCCGGCGACTTCCCCGTCGGCACCCCGCGGGCCACCATCGCCGGCGCTGCCGCCGAGCGCCGGCCGCTCACCGGAGCCGTACGCGTCGTCGTCGTCCTCGCCGACTTCGAGGACAAGCCGATGACCCACGAGAAGCAGCACTTCGAGGAACTCTTCTTCTCCGAAGGCGTGTTGCAGCACGGCAGCGTCCGCGAGTACTACCGCGAGGTGACCCACGGTCTGGTCGACGTCGTCGGCGAGGTCGTCGGCCCCGTCCGGCTGCCGAAGGCCCTCTCCTGGTACGCCAACGGCAACTTCGGCATCGGCCGGCCGTCCGGCGAGCCCCGGGCGCACCTCATGGCCAGGGACACCGCCATGGCCGCCGATCCGCAGATCAACTACGCCCCGTACGACAACGACGGCAACGGCTTCGTCGACGCCTTCATCGTGGTGCACGCGGGTCAGGGCGGCGAGGAGACCGGTGACCCGGGAGACATCTGGTCGCACAAGTGGACCCTGCCGAACGCCTACAACGCGGACGGCGCCCGCATCTTCGCCTACCTGACCATCCCCGAGGACGCCAGGATCGGCGTCTGCGCCCATGAGCTGGGGCACCTGCTGTTCGGCTTCCCCGACCTGTACGACATCGACGGCACCTCGGAGGGCGTCGGCAACTGGTGCCTGATGGGCGGCGGTTCATGGGGCGGCGACGGGAACGTGCCGACGCACCCCTCGGCGTGGTGCAAGCTCGGTCAGGGCTGGGCGACGGTGTCCAACGTCACCGGACCGACCACGCTGTCGATCCCCGACGTGAAGAACAGCCACCAAGTGCACCGGCTGTGGACCGGAGGCCTCCCCGGCAGCGAGTACTTCCTGGTCGAGAACCGCCAGCGCACCGGTTACGACGTCTCGCTGCCCGGCGACGGCCTGCTGATCTGGCACGTCGACGAGCACCAGCCGGACAACTCCGACGAGACCCACTACATGGTGGGGCTGGTGCAGGCCGACAACGAGCACGATCTGGAGTGGGGGGCGAACCGCGGCGACACCGGCGACCCCTACCCGGGACGGACGGGGAACTCCTCCTTCGGCCCCACGAGCACCCCGAACTCCCACTCCCACTCGGGCGCCCCGACCGGCGTCTCCGTCACCGGCATCTCCGCGTCCGGGCCCACCATGACCGCCACGGTCGCGGTCACCGTACCGGGACCGGTCCATCTGCCCGTCGGGCTGACCGCGGCACGCCCCGAGGCGGTCGGCGAGGTCGGGCTGGCCGAGATGATCCACGCCCTGCAGATCCGGCTGGAGGCGCTGGAGACAGCCATGGCGGGCGAGGGACGCAGGGGCGCCGAGCCGCTCCTCGAAGGCGGTCTGCGCCAGGAGCACGACGGCAAGCCGGAGGGCGCGGAACCCGCCACGGGCTTCGGCCGCGGCTACCGTCGGGGCTAGGACCCCGCGGCACCCTGCCGCGCGACGGGTACGCGGCTCGGGGCCGCCGGCGACCGAGGACGGACGGAGGGCGAGGGCCCATGGTGCAGGCGATCGAGAACCGCACCGCGCTGACCGTCCGTCTGGTCACGGCCGCCCCGCACCCACGGCTGAACGGCTGGGACCTGCTGGGCGTCGACGTCCTCGACGCCCGGCCGGTCCCCGGCTACGCCGACCTGCTGACCCGGCAGGTCGGACACCGTCTCGGCCTCGCCGTACCGAGCGACCTGGTGAGGGGCCTGACACCGGGCACCGTCATCCGTCTGCGGGCGCGGCTCGCCGGGGGCGAGGCACTGGCCGAGAGGCGCCCGGCACCGGGCACGTTCGCGATCGAACCACCGGCGTGACCGACACCGCCGGGCCGCAAAGGGCCCGGATGCCGGGCGACCAGGCGACCCCCACCCCGAGCAGCGGGTGGAATTCCCCGTAGGGCAGCATTTGCTCAGCTGTCGCCTGCCCGTGAGGGGATGTCATGCGCTCCATCCGCCGGATTGCTCCGCCCACGCTGTTGGCCGGCCTGCTCCTGGCGGGCTGTTCGCCGCTGGATGCGGCGAACCCCTCCGCATCCGGCGCTTCGGGGCCGTCGGCCTCCGCGTCGGGTGACGCAGGGGCGGGGCGATCGATCGCGGTCGGCGCCGGCCCGCAGAAGAAGTACACGGTGCAGCAGCAGCCGCCCGCGGGCAGCTGCCACTATCGGTACGAGAAGGGGGAGCCGCTGGAGGACCCGGCGTGCACCCCGGGTGCGATCTCCCCGGCCGTGACGCAGGCCAATCTGAAGTCGACGATATGCCGTAAGGGTGGCTACACCTCCGGCGTCCGCCCCTCCACCTACGTCACCGGCAAGGAGAAGAAGCTGAACGCCGCCTCCTACGGCTACACCGGGCGCATGGGGGACGCCGAGTACGACCACCTGATCAGCCTGCAGCTCGGCGGCGACCCCAACGACTACCGCAACCTGTGGGTGGAGCCGGCCGACCCCGGCCACCGGAAGGGCTCCGGTGTGAACAACCTGAAGGACCCGGTGGAGACGAAGCTGCACACCGCGGTCTGCTCCGGCAGGGTCACCCTCGCGGCCGCGCAACGCGCCATCGTCACGGACTGGACGACCGCGCTCACCCGCCTGGGCCTCGGCTGACGGGACCGCCGTGCGCCGCTCCGACCGCCCGCCTCATCTGACGGCGGTGAGCGTCGCGTACACCACGACGTTGCCCTGGTATCCCTTCTGCCGGGTGTAGCCGCCGCCGCAGGTGATCACCCGTAGCTCGGCCCGCCCGGAGTTCCCGTACACCTTCTCGCTCGGGAAGCGCTTCTTGTCGTAGACCTCCACGGCCTCGACGGTGAACACGGCTGTGCGCCGGTCCGCCCGGTTGACCTCGATCATGTTGCCCTTGGACAGGGCGCCGAGCCCGAAGAAGACGCCCGGGTGGCCGGTACGCAGGTCCACATGACCGGCGGTGACGGCTGTTCCGACCGAGCCCGGAGCCGTGCCCTCGCTGTACCAGCCGGCGAGGTCGGGACGGTCGGCGGGCGGCGGTGCGAGCGCTCCCGAGGAGTCGAGGTGCAGCTTGGTGAGGGGGGCGTTGACGTTGAGGGCGGGGATCCGCAGCCGGAGTGGTTCCGCGCGGGGGAGCGGGGGGAGGGCGGGGTCGGCCGGGGCGACGGCCCGGTGCGCGGTGGGGCCCGGGAGGGGAGAGAAGGCCTGGTCCGCCGACGGCTGTGGGGGCTGCTCGTAGTGCAGCGCGCCGATCACCAGCACGGTACCTGCCACGAGTGTCCAGGCGAGAAGCCCGGCTGAAGGGACGAACGAGGAAGAGGAAGGGGCGGTGGTGTGCCTGGGGGCCATCGGGGTCGGGTCTTTGCCTGGAGTGGGGGAGTGGGGGAGTGGGCGAGGCGGTTGAAATCCTCGTGGCTCCCGGGTCGGTGCAGGGCCCGGCCCGGGAAGCGGCGAGGAGGCGGGCGGTCAGTTGCGCTGCGCGCTCGAGCGGTGACGCATCCTCACCAGCCCCCCGGCCGCTGCCGCGGCGACCAGCGCCGCGCCCAGGGCGAGCTGCGGGACCGTGCTCCCCGTCGGTCCGAAACCGGCCTCGACGGCACCGTCGGGTCGGCGTGCGGCGAGCTGGTACGAGTCCGTGATCCTGATCCGCGGCGGGCACTTGACGGTGACGGTGTCGGTGTCGGCCGAAGATCCTTCCGGCAGGGTGAACTCGCCGGTGAGCACACCCTTGCTCTCGCCTTCGAAGAGGTGGAACGCCCCTGCCACCTCCGACTCGCCCTTGCCGTAGGTCACGTCCGCACCGCAGGCGGTGGTGCTGACGGTGACCGTGGAGCCGTGGGCGGCCTGCCGGATGTCGAGACCGGAGTCGCCGACGGCGGCAGCGACGGGAACCTGTAGCGCCAGGGCACCGGCCATCAGGCCGATACCGATGCCAACGTGTGTGATGCCCACGAGAACCCTCCAACTGAGCAGCGTCCGGCCTGTCCGGTGCGGCGGCTCTGTGCACGCCACTGACGAGGCAACCGACGCTGCGTCAGCTCCGCAACCTGACGGATCGACAGACGCGTCGCCCGGGCGGGCGTATCGAGCACTTTCGCATGGGCGTTTGCACAGGTCAGAAAGGTGTGCACCGCGGTGGTGGAGGATTCGTGGGAGCTCGGCGAAACAGGCTAACGAGGGACGGGGGCCGCGCGGCTAGACGCGGTCCTGGAAGACGCAGTTCCACACGTACGTGCCCGCGACGCTGCCGTCGGCGCGCACCGCCTGCAGTGTGTAGAAGTGCGTGCTCCCGCGCGCGGCGGTGGTGTCCGTGTAGGTACGCGTCTGGGCCGGCAACAGTCCGGCGTGCAGTGGCTCGTACGCCTTCGTGGCCGCGTTCCACCGGCTGACCCGGTAGCCCGCGACGGTGTCGCACTCGGCCGCCTTGTCGCACCGCCAGCCGATGGACGGCCCGTCCTCGTCGGGTCCGCCGATCACGGTGCCGTGGCCCACGCCGCCGAGGTCCCAGTCCCGGGTGACCGTCAGGTCCGGGCGGACGTCCAGCTCGGTGGCCTCGACGAGCGTGACCCTCGCGTCGCTCGGGGACAGCGCGTTGCCCCAGCGGTCCCTGGCGACGACGGCGTACACGTACGTCTCGCCGTCCGGCAGATCGCCGCACAGCACGGCGAGCGGGTCGCTCGTGCCCTCCCGGCAGGAGGTGAAGCTGAGCCACTTGACCGTGCCGTCGGCCTGGCGGGCGCCGGTCCAGGCCATGTAGCGCTCGACGTCGTCCTCGGTCGAGGCCGCCCAGCTCACCAGCACGCCGTCGGCGCGCGGGGTGGCTCGCACGCCGGTCACGGGGCCGGGCGCGACGCGGTCGCCGGTGCGCACGACGAGCGGGGCGGACAGCGCCGACTCGTTGCCGGCCGGGTCCACCGCCGCGACCGCGTACGTCACGTACGTGCCCGCGGGCATGTCCTGGTCGTGGCAGATGCCGCCGGTGCTGGTCTCGTCGCTCGACTCGGCGCAGGTCACACGGGTGAGCGCGGCCGGGTCGAGGGTGGTGCCGGGTGAGCGGAAGACGTGGTAGGTCCCGCCGTTGGAGAAGTCCTCGTAGAAGCCGTCGGGCTGCTCCCAGTACACCTCGGTGGAGCCGACGTCGACGACGGAGCCGAGGGAGGTCGGGGACTTCGGCGGCGTCCGGTCGACGCCGTCGCCGGTGACGGCGGCGTACGGCGACGGGTTGCCGAGCGCGTCGAGGGCGCGGACCCGGTAGTACCGGGCGGTGTTCACGGGGGCGTCGGTGCGGTACGACGTCGCGGTCGTCGTGCCCAGCAGTGCGAACGGGCCGCCGGCCGCGGAGGCGGCGTACACCTCGTACTGTGCGGCGTCGGCGGTCTGCTGCCAGGCCAGGGTGGCCCACCAGGCGTCGCCGGTGACCGTGAGACCGGTCGGCGCCGCCGGGCCCGTGCGGTCCACGGTCGCGGCGGTGGTGTCGAGGCTGCCGGCGGACTCGCGGCCCGACTTGTCGACGGCGCGGACCTCGTACAGGAAGGTCTGGCCCGTGGCGGGCGTCGCGTCCACGAACGAGGGGGCGGCGAGCGGCGACGAACCGCTGACCCTCGCCCACGCGGTGGTGCCCAGCCGGCGGTACACGCGGTAACCGGCGAGGTCCATCTCCTTGTTCGCGGCCCAGCGCAGGGTGGTCTTCGCGGTGCCCCGGTCGTACGCGGCGGTCAGTCCGGTCGGGGCGAGCGGCTTGACGGTGTCGACGGCGGCCCCGGTGCGCGGGGTGTACGTGAACGTGGCCTGGGCGCGGCCGGTCCAGGCGACGTAGTCCACGCGGAGTGTGTGCTTTCCGGCCGGGACGGTCAGGTCGACGGTCCTGCGGGCGGTCGTGGAGACGTTCCTCCACAGGTCGATCTTCCGCACCCCGTCGACATAGACGCGCATGCCGTCCTGCGTGGCGGCGGAGAGCCGGAAGGGGCCGCCGGAGCCGAAGTCCCGGGTCAGGGACCAGCGGACGGAGAAGTCGTCCTTGGGGAGCGTGACGCCTGCCGGGTCGCCGTACCCGTAGTTCTCGGCGATGGCGGAGTCGCAGGAGGTGAGCTTCGGCGTGCCGCTGAAGGTGGAGTTGCCGAAGTACTGCGCCTTCCAGCGGGGTGAGGCGCAGGTGACGGCCGCGGCGGCCGGGGTGGCGGTGATCAGACCGCCGACGGCGGCCAGGGCGGCCGTCGCGGCGAGCGCGGTCAGCCGGGTACGAGTCATCACAGAGAGTGCGGCTTCTTCCGGACCAAGGGGAAACGAAACAGTTGACACTCGTGTGACTCACGACCCGGCGCCAAGGTTGCCCGCCCTCGCCCGGGGGAATCCGGGGGCGGGATCACGGCTGTTCAGCCCTTGACCGCGGAGCTTGCCACGCCCTGGACGAACCAGCGCTGGAAGAAGGCGAAGACGATCAGGACGGGCAGGACCAGCAGGACGCCGAAGGCGAGGATCTGGCCCCAGTCCGGGGGCAGCTGGCCCTGGAAGACGCTCATCTCCAGGGGGAGAGGGCGGACGGACGGGTCGGAGATCATCAGGACCGGCCAGAGGAAGGAGCCCCACTGGGTGAGGAAGGTCAGGATCGCGACCGAGGCGAAGACCGGCTTGGACATCGGGACGATGATCGCGAAGAAGGTGCGCCAGGGACCGGCGCCGTCCAGGCGGGCGGCTTCCTCGATGCTGGGTGGGATCGAGCGGAAGAACGTGTGGAACTGGTAGACGGAGAAGGCGTTGGCGATGAACGGGATCGCCTGGACGAAGAGCGTGTTGCGCTGGTCGTTGAAGAGGTAGAAGAGCGGGACGGCCACCGACTCGAACGGGACCAGCATCAGCAGCAGCACGAGCGTGAACACCGCCTGCCGGCCACGCCACTTCAGCCGTGACAGCCCGTACGCGGCCATCGAGTTGACGAAGAGTCCGCCCGTGACGACGACGAAGGCGAGGAGCACGGAGACGCCGAGGAAGCGCCAGAAGTATCCGGTGCTGTCGGAGTCCAGGCTGTTGAGGACGTTGGTGTAGTTGTCGAAGGTCAGATGGGTGGGCAGGAAGCCGGACAGGCCGGACAGCACCTGGTCGGAGGGCTTGAAGCTGCCGATGAACAGGTACAGCGCGGGCAGGATGAAGAGGAACGCCAGCACGCCGAGGACGGCGTAGTCGAGGAAGCGGCGCAGGGGAGTGCGGGTGAGGCCCGTCGGGGTGCTCATGGTCAGTCCTCGTTGTCGGGCCGGACGACGCGGCGCTGGATCAGGGTCAGGGCGACGACGATCAGGAAGAAGACGACGGTGATCGCGGCTGCCTGGCCGACGTTGTTCTGGTCGAAGGCGGTGGTGACGGCCTGGTACATCACCGTGCGGGTGGCGTCCTCGTCGAGGCCGCCGCCGCGGACGAGGACGTAGACCTGGTCGAAGACGCGGAACGACAGCACCGAGGTGAGCATCGCGACGAACACGAGGGTGCCGCGGATGCCGGGCAGGGTGACGTGCCGGAACTGCTGCCATCGCGTGGCGCGGTCGAGCTGGGCCGCCTCGTAGAGCTCGCCCGGTATCTGCTGGAGCCCGGCGAGCAGGATGACCATCTGGAAGCCGACGCCCTGCCAGACGGACAGCACGATGACGGAGGCCATGGCGGTGGCGGCGTCGCCGAGCCAGTCGAAGGCGCCCCAGTTCCCGAAGGTCACCGCGTGCAGCGCGGAGTTGAGCATGCCCTGGTCGCTGCGGGCGAGGATGAGCCGCCAGATGACGGCGACCAGCGTCATCGGGAAGACGACCGGCAGGAAGAACAGGGACCGGAAGAAGCCGATGGCCTTGAGCTTGCGGTTCAGCAGGATCGCCAGCGCGAGAGCGAGGCCGGTCTGTACGGGGACGACGACTACGGCGAAGGTCAGGTTGTTCAGCAGGGACCTGAGGAAGGGGCCGGACAGGTCGGGGTCGGTGAACAGCCGCCGGTACTGCTCCAGACCGAAGAACGTCGGGGCGAGCGGGGAGCCGAGGCGCACGTTGTAGAAGGAGAGCACGACGGCGTAGACGAACGGCACGCCGACGAAGGCGATGAGACCGCCGACGGCGGGAGCGGACATGAGCAGTCCGTGCACCCAGTCGCGGTTCTTGCGCGCCGGCTGGGAGGGCTGCGCGGAGGGTGCCGGCGGGGCCTTCTCCCGGCCCGACGGCGCGGAGTGCGCGGGTTCCACGGTTTTCACGGGTGGGTCCTGTTCCCGGCGGGGCAGGCACGGTCGCCCTGTGCCTGCCCCGGCCGCTGGGGTCCTACGGGATCTTGTAGCCGGCGTTGTCGGAGAAGTCCTGGTCGATGGCGCGGGCGGCCTTGGACAGGGCGTCCTCGGGGTCGCCGCCGCCGTAGACGGAGTTCAGGGCCTGGCCGAACTGGGCGGTGATGGTGGGGTACCCGGCGGTGACCGGGCGGGTCACGGCGACGCAGGACGCGCTGATGTCGCTGTCGCCGCAGGGCTTGGCGAGCTGGTCGGCGAAGAGCTGGAGCGGGCCGCCCTCCTTGTAGAGGGTGTTCTTGGCGAGCGCGGTCTTCGTGGCGGGCGGGGCGCCGTTGGCCGTCGTCATCGCGGCGACGTTGGTGTCGTTGAGGAGGTAGTCGAGGAAGGCGCCGGCGGCCTTGCCGTTCGTCGAGCCCGCGCCGATGCCCCAGGCCCAGGAGCCCTGACCGGTCTTGGGACCGTTGCCGAAGCCGGGCAGCGGCAGGACGACCAGGTCCTCGCCCAGGGCCTGGCTGTAGGCGGGGTACATCCAGTGGCCGACCCAGCTGAGGGCGACCCGGCTCTTGGCGAAGGCGTTGCCGTCGGTGTTGGGGTCGACGTACGTCTTCCAGGACTGGAAGGTCTTCAGCGCCGATGCCACGGCCGGGGTGTCGAGGGCGCCCTCCGCCTTGCCGTCCTTGAGCAGGGAGCCGCCGGCCGACCAGACGATCGGGGCGAAGCCGTAGGTGCCCCACTCGGTGGCCAGGCCGTTGCCCTCCTGGATGTCGAGGACCTTGCCGTCGGAGTCCTTGGCCTTCAGCGCCTTGAGCGCCGCCGTGAACTCGGCGGCCGTCCAGTCGTCGGCGAGGCCGGTGGGGTACTTCACCCCGGCCGCGTCCAGCAGCTTCTTGTTGCCGTAGACGCCGAGCCCGGAGTCGTACATGCCGAGCCCGTAGTGTTTGCCGTCGATCTCGCCCTGCGCCTTGATGGCGTCGGTGGCGTTGGCCATGGTCTTCGCGGAGACGTAGCCGTCGATCGGGGCGAGCTTCTTGTTGTAGACGAAGTTCGCCATGGTCGGGCCGTCGAACTCCATCACGTCCGGCAGCTGGGAGGCGTCGGTGGCGGTGATGGTCTTGGTGTAGTCGTTGCCGGGTATCAGCTTCAGCTCGACCTTGATCTTGCCCTGGGAGGAGTTGAAGGACTTCACCGCGTTCTGTAGCGCGGCGTCCTCGCTCTTCTGTCCCTGGTGGGCCCAGACCTTGATCGTCCCCGTGCCGCTGCCGGCGTCGGCGGAGCCGTCACCGCCGCCGCTGCCGCCCCCGCAGGCGGCCAGGGCCGCGAGGGGAAGGGCGAGGGCCAGGCTTGTACGGGCCGCGTGACGCAGCTTTCTGCTTGCCGCTGTGCTCATGGCTGTGGTGCCTCCGTGCAGGGTGAGGGTGAGGGTGAGGGTTCGGGTGAGGGGTGAGGGTGTTTCACGGCGTGGGGGAAGGGGGGTGTGGGTCCGGTCAGCGGGGTCCGCGGGGGTGGGGCGGGGCCGTGGTCTCGCGCAGCATCAGACGGATGGGCATCTGCACATGGCCGGGCGGCTCGGTGTCCGGCTCGTCGAGCCGGTTCAGCAGCAGCCGGGCGGCTTCCGCGCCCTGGCCGGCGACCGGTTGCGCGACGGTGGTCAGGCCGATCACCTCGGCCAGTTCGTGGTCGTCGAAGCCGACCACGGACACGTCCTCCGGTACCGCGAGCCGGTGGCGGCGCAGCGCCCGCAGCGCGCCCATCGCCATCTCGTCGGACTGCGCGAACACCGCGGTCGGCGGCCGGGACAGGGCCAGCAGCTGGGTCATGGCGTGTTCGCCGCCCTCGACGGTGTAGGCGCCGTCCGCCTCCAGCGCCGCGTCGTGGGCGATGCCGGCGTCGGCCAGCACGTCCAGATACCCCTGGCGGCGCTGGATCGGGGTGGTCCAGTGCAGCGGTTCGCTCGCTCCCGAGATCATGCCGATCCTTCGGTGCCCCAGGTTCACCAGATGCCGTACGGCACCGGTGGCGCCGGCGTGGTCGTCGATGCCGACCACGGTGAAGCCGGCCCGGGGGCCGCCGACGGTCATGGCCAGCGGCACCCCGAGGGAGCGCAGCGCGGCGGCCTCCTCCTCGTCCGGGATCAGCAGCGACAGCACCGCGTCCACCCGCTTGCGCACCGGCAGCTTGGTGAAGAATCGCTTGCGCGCCTCGGGTGAGCCCAGGTTGTACAGCAGCAGGTCGTAACCGGCCGCGCTGAGCACCTTCTCGGCGGCGTCCAGTACGGTGCCGAAGAACCAGCGACCGACGTGGGGCGCGATGACCCCGACGGTGAAGGTGCGCCCGCTGGCCAGGCTGGAGGCCGACCGCGAGGCGGTGTAGCCGAGGTGTGCGGCGACGGCCGCGATCTGCGCCCGTACCTCGTCGGAGACACCCGGCTGCCCGCGCAGGGCGCGGGACACGGTGGATGCGGAGACGCCGGCGGCGCGGGCGACGTCGGTGATGCTGACCGTCACGGGGCCAGTCCTTCCGTGGGTTTCACGTCGGTGTGATCTGGGGGTGACGTGACCGTAAACCCGACCCTCTCGTTGCGCAAGCGTTTGCGTTGAGTTTTACTTGGGCCGATTTCCGAATGAGATCGCCGGACCCTCTGATCAGCGCACACGTTTGAGCGCTGTACATCCGACAGGAAGTGCGCATGCGATACGCCCCACCCGGCCTCTGCGTGAACGACTTCGCCGTGCTGCGCGACGACGACGGCGGCTACGCGGTGCTGCATCTGCAGGGCCCCTGGACGCCCGAGTTCGACCATCTGCGGATGGAGACCTCCTACGGCAGGGCCACCTCCGCCGACCTGGTCGCCTGGCGGCCCGAGGGCACCGCCTTCGGCAACGGCCTGCCCGGCCGCTTCGACCAGCAGGCCGTGTGGACCATGCACCCCGTCCGGCACGGCGCCGGCATGGCGATGTTCTACACGGGCGTGTCCGGGCTCACCCCGGACGGCTGGCCGCTGCAGTCGGTCGGCCTGGCGTACTCCGACCGCACCGACGGCACCGGCTGGCGCCGACACGGCACCGGGCCGGTCGCGGAGGCGGACGCGCGCTGGTATCTCACCGGTGACCGCATGGGCTGGCGCGACCCGTTCGTCGTACGCGACGACGAGTCGGACGGCTGGGTGATGGTCGTCTGCGCCCAGGACGCCTCACGGCCCGTGGAGGTCAGCGGCTGCGTCGCCTGGGCCACCTCCGACGACCTGGAGCACTGGACCGTGCATCCGCCGCTCGTCTCCCCGGGCGACGTCGACGAGCTGGAGTGCCCGGTCCTGGAACGCCTCGACGACGGCAGCTGGCTGCTGATCGGCTCGATCGGCGCCACCCGCGGCTTCGAGGCGTGGACGGCGCCCCGGCTGCGCGGCCCGTGGACCCGCCGCGGCCCGCTCGGGCCGACCGGCAGCTACGCGCCCCGGGTCATCGCCGCGCCCGACGGCTCGCGGGTGGTGCTGCACACCACGCCTCGCCGGGTCGGCCTCACCGACACCGGGGAACGCTGCCGCGGGATGCTCGCGCAGCCCAAACTCCTGGTCGCGCCCCCGGACGAGGCCCCTCGTCTGCAATGGTGGCCCGGCCTGGACGGCTGGCTCGGCGAGACGACCGAGCAGCCCGCTCTGCACGCGGTCGGTGACATCGGTGTCGTCGGACGCGTCGAGGTCACCCTGCGCACCGCTGACGACGGCCCCGCCCTCGTCGTCGGCTGCGACGGCAAGAACCTCTGGGTCACCGGACCGGGCGGGGACAGGCTCGGCGAGAGCGTCCTGCGCGAGCCGGCCGCCTCCTTGCGCATCCTCACGATCGGCGAGTACGTGGAGATCTACGCGGACGGCGTCTTCGTCCTGACGACCCTCAGCTACTCGGGAGAGCCCGCCCCGTGGACGGTGGCATCGGACGGACGGACCCGCACGGTCCCCGTCCGCCCACTCCGGCTGCCCGATCCGCTCCGCGACGACGCCTCGGCCATCTGGCCCGGCCCGACACCCCGCTGACCCCCGGCCGGAACCCTGGGCGAGCGTGGTCGGGCCCGGAGAGAGAAGTGTCGCGATCGGCGAGTCGTCGAAGCCCGCCACGGCAACGTCCGGCCCCGGGTCGGCCCCGCGCTCACGCAGGGCGTGGTAGCAGCCGAGCGCCGGCGTGTCGGAGGCTGCCACCACCGCGGTGACGCCCGGGTCCAGCAGCGCCTCGACCGCGGCGCGGGCGCTCTCGAACCGTGGCTGCACCGGAAGGACCGACCGTGCGGGGCCGAATGGCTGCCCCCCGGACCATCCGCCGCGTCGCAGCCCCCGACTAAGGTCATCCGGTGACAAGTAGCAACGCGACGCGTTCCCCTGTCCTCGACGGCCCTCGTCCCGCAACGGCGGCGCCCGACCACTGGCAGGCACGGCTCCGTCGATTCGGATACGTCGCACGCCCCGCAGCCGACATCCGCGAGCGACTGGTGCCGCCCTTCCCGAAGCGGCCGTCCCGCTTCTGGGAGCTCATACCCATGGCCCCGGCACGGGTCCACCGCGTGGCGAGGGCGATGCACTGGCTGGGCCCCTTGCTCGTCGCCGTCCTGGCCGGAGCGATCCGCTTCTGGCACCTCGACCGGCCGCGGGACCTCGTCTTCGACGAGACCTACTACGCCAAGGACGCCTGGTCCCTGCTGCACCTCGGTTACGAGGGCACCTGGCCGGACCGCAAGATCACCGACCCCCAGATACTCGGCCACCCCCAGGTCATCCCCCTCTCCGACACCGGATCCTTCGTCGCCCACCCGCCGACGGGCAAGTGGGTGATCGCCCTCGGAGAGTGGCTGTTCGGCCTCACGCCGTTCGGCTGGCGCTTCATGACAGCCGTCCTGGGCACGTTGTCGGTGTTCATGCTGTGCCGCATAGGACGCCGCCTGTTCCGTTCGACACTGCTGGGCTGCCTGGCCGGCGCGCTGATGGCCATGGACGGCCTGCACGTCGTGATGAGCCGCAGCGCTCTGCTCGACCTGGTCGTCATGTTCTTCGTCCTGGCGGCGTTCGGATGCCTGCTGATCGACCGGGACCACGCACGAGCCCGGCTCGCCGCGGCGCTGCCGGCCGGCGAGGACGGTCATGTACGACCGCACGAGCTCACCGGTGACCACGCGGGTACGGGACTGCGTCCCTGGCGGCTCGCGGCCGGACTCTGCCTGGGACTGGCGGCTTCCACCAAATGGAACGGCCTGTACGTCCTGGCCTTCTTCATGGTCCTGACTCTGCTGTGGGATGTCGGTGCCCGTCGCCTCGCCGGGGCCCGCCACCCGTACCGGGCGGTGCTGCGCAAGGACGCCGGCTGGTCGGTTCTGTCCCTGGTCCCGGTCGCCGTGGCGACCTATCTGGTGACCTGGACCGGCTGGTTCCTGTCCGACAACGGCTACGGCCGGCACTGGGCCGACGGCCGCGGCGGCACCTGGTCATGGATACCGGCCCCGCTGCGCAGCCTCTGGCACTACGAGTACGCGGTGTACCGGTTCAACGTGGGACTGCACGCTCCCCACGACTACCAGTCCAACCCGTGGAGTTGGCTGGTCCTCGGCCGCCCCGTGCTCTTCCAGTACGAGTCACCCGCGTCGGGCCGGGACGGATGCCACACGGCGGCAGCCTGCTCGCAGACGGTCCTCGCCCTCGGCACGCCGCTGCTGTGGTGGTCGGCATGCTGTGCGCTCGTGTACCTGCTCTACCGCTGGGCACTGCGCCGCGACTGGCGCGCCGGCGCCATCCTGTGCGCGGTGGGAGCCGGCTATCTGCCGTGGTTCCTCTACCAGGACCGCACGGTCTTCTCCTTCTACGCGGTCATCTTCGCGCCGTACCTCTGCCTGGCCGTGACGATGATGCTGGCCGCGCTTCTGGGACCACCGGGAGCAACCCCCAAACGCCGTATACGGGGTGCGACGGCAGCGGGCGCGCTTTTCCTGCTCATCGCGTGGAACTTCATCTACTTCTTCCCCATCTACACCGGGCAGACGATCCCGTACGCCGACTGGCACGCCAGAATGTGGCTCGACACCTGGATCTGAGAGATCCATGCGGCGGCTGCTGCCTTCACCCGATGGTGGCCGATCCCGACCGGTTCCTTGTCCGAGGACGAGGGACGTCAGGGAGAGGGAGGAATCGCCGCCTCGGCCGCGGCCTTGATCCGGTGGCCGAACGCGTCGGCGTCCTTGCGAGCCGCGGCGAGCGCCAGGCCGACGAGGAGCTTCCCCAGGCCGTGGCCCTCGAGGACGTTGTAGATCCGGACCCGTGTTCCGCCGTCGGGCAGCGACTCCAGGTCGTAGCCGCCCTCGCGCGCCGTCACGGTGTTCTTCGAGACCTCGGCCCACCGGAGCCGCACGGGGGCTTCGAGGGTGGTGATGCGGAACTCGCGCGCGGTCTTCATCCCGGCGTCCTTGACCGTGCTGCGGAAGATCGTGCCCACGGAGGTCGGGGCGTCCGGGATGCGCTCGATCTTGAGGACCCGTGGGCTGAACTGGGGGTCGTTGCGGCCGTCGGCCAGGTAGGCGAACACCTCCGCGACGGGCCGGTTCACCTCGACCGTCGCTTCGAACCGTCCTGACATGGGCACTCCTCGTCGCTCGGACACGTGCGAAGGAACGCTGGGGCCACACCGCAACGCCGCTCCTGTCGCGGCGGCACTGCGACCCTACGGGACTCGCGGTCTTTCCGCGCGGTGTACGGCGATGCGGTGTACACCGAAGCGGTGTCGAACACCCCGGCGATGATCCGGCAGCTCGGCCGACCGCCGGACGCGGCTGCCCGACGCCTCGGCGGAGAAGGCCGGTTCGCCGTGGACGTCCACGGCGTGCTGCACCATGGCTGCGCTGACCGCCGAACCGTGTGCGTCGCCCACGGTCTTCACTCCGGCATGGTCGAAGGCGGCCACGCCCGGCCGGAGCGGTGAGCCCGGGACGGCCTTTGGACGGTCGTGATCGACTCGCCCGGACGGAGTGAGGTCGACGCACCGCCGGTGAAGAGGGTGTCGGCGGTGATGCTGCGCCGGCCCACGGCACGAGCCGCCGAGGATGGCCGCACGGGCACGGCAGGAGAGTTCATCCTGGTCTCACAGGTCGGGATGCTTGGCCGCGAGGCGGTAGCTGCCCGAATGGAAGACGAGCGGTTCGCCCCCAGGGGCGTCGTAGTGTTCGACCTCGCCGATCACGATGACGTGGTCGCCCGCGTCGAGGCACTGCACGGTACGGCACTGGAAGCGGGCGACGGACCCTTCCAGCACGGGCGTTCCGGCGACCCCGTCGCCGATCCGGGCGCCGGCGAACTTGTCGTCGGCCGGGGTGGCGAACTGGCGGGAGAGATGGTGCTGGTCGGAGGCGAGGATGTTGACCGCGAAGTGCGTGGCGGACGTGAAGTCTGGGGTACTCGGCTGGTTCTTTCCGGGGCACCACAGCACCAGGGGCGGATCCAGCGACACCGAGGTGAAGGAGTTCGCCGTCATGCCCACCCTGCGGCCGTCGGTGGCGCGCGCCGTGACCACCGTGACACCGGTGGCGTACTGGCCCAGGGCCTGGCGCAGGGCCCGTACGTCCACCGCGGAGCGCACCTGTGCCCGCTTCTCCGCCAGTAGCCGCCCGGTCTCCGCGGGCTCGGCCCACCAGGGGTAGAGGGTGCGGGGATCGTCGAAGCCGTTCACGAGGGCGGCCGCCGCCTCGGGGACCTCGGCCGCCTCGGCGATGAACTGCCGCTGGTGCGGCTGAAGCCCGGCCAGCAGGGCGTTCGTCCACGCCACGGACCACTGCGCCCAGCCGCGCCAGTAGCCGTCGAAGGTGCGCCGCATCCACGCCGGTGTGAAGTCGTCCTCACCGTGACGCAGGATGCTGTCCAGGTAGTGCTCGGCCGCCTGGGCCGCGTTGTTGGAGCCCTGTCCGGTGAGGGGATCGCACAGCACGATCGCGTCGGCCATCCCCAGCACATGCCGGCCGGAGGGGAGTTGGGCGACCGGCCGGCGTACCGTCGGGGTCAGCCGTCCGCGCAGGACGCCGCCCTCGTCGGTGAGGCTCGCCGTACGACAGCGCTCGTACTCGTCGGGGAAGAAGCGCTCCAGGATCTCCAGCGAGCGCCGAAGATGCTGCTCGGGTGTGCGTACGTCGTCCCAGCAGTCCATCGGTCCGTCCGGCACGCCCTCGAAGACCATGATCTCGCAGGGGCCGGTCACCGTGAGCGCGGGGAACGTGAAGTACTCGCCGACGCCGGGCACGATCCTCAGGTCGACGGCCGTGTCGCCGGGGCGGGGGAGTGCCCCGGTGACGTAGGTGAGGGCGAGCGCGCGGTGCGGCCGGTCGTAGGGGGAGCGCTCGGGGTCGCGGGGGAAGATCCGGCCCAGTTCCCCCTTCCCGGTCGCCACGACGACCAGGTCGTGCGTACGGGCGTACTCCTCCAGGTCGGCCGCGGTCGCCGCCCGCACGACGAGCCTGCCGCCGGACTGCTCGTAACGCTCCATCCAGGCGGCGCACTTGACCCGCTGGTCGACGGACTGGGCGGGCGCGTCCAGCGACGCGCTCCACGAGACGTCCTCCCCCACGAGGGACACGGCGATCCCGGAGATCTGCGGGCACTCCCCCTGCCAGTCGTCCAGGCCCAGCGCGCGCTCGGTGCGCAGACCCGTGTCGAACATGCACTGGCTGGACATGACCCGGCCGCGCCTGACCTCGTCCGGCCCGCGGTCGGTGACCAGGGTGACCTCGTAGCCGCGGTCCAGCAGACCGAGCGCCAGTTGCGTACCCGACTGCCCCGCGCCGATGACGGCGATGCTCCTCATGACCGTACTCCTGATGTTGCGTCAGGCCGCGACGGCGGCGAGGTAGTTCTCGGCGGACGCGGGGTCCATGAACCAGTGGAAGAAGTCACGGGGGTCGTCGAAACCGTTCGTGAACCGGCGCGCGATGCGCGGGCTGCCGGCCGCGGTGCCGAGCAGCTTGAGGACATGCTCCGGCGGGGCGCCCAGCAGGGCGTTCGTCCAGGTGGCGACGTACTGGGCGTAGTCCCAGTACCGCTCGAAGGTCTCCTGCAGAAAGGCCCGGTCGTACGGCCGGTCGCCGTGCTCCAGGATGCTCGCGAGGTACGAGGCCGCGCACTTGCTCGCATTGTTCGAACCCTGCCCGGTGATGGGGTCGTTGAGGACGACGACGTCGGCGAGACCGAGCACCGGCGCCCCGGAGGGAAGCTGTCCGACGGGCTTGCGCACGGTGGGCGGGAAACGGCCGGCCAGGACGCCGCCCGCGTCGGTCAACCGGACGTCGCCGAGGCGCTCGGCCTCCCAGGGGACATGGGTGCGGACGATCTCCAGGGAGTGCTCGAGGTGCTCCTCGGGGGAGGTGATGCCCTTCCAGGAGTCGAGGGGGCCGCCGGGCACGCCCTCGAAGACCATGATGTCGCAGGGGCCGGAGGTGGTCAGCGCGGGGAAGGTGAAGTACTCGCCGACGCCCGGGATCATGTTGAAGCCGACGGCCGAGAAGTCGTCCCGGGGCGCCATGCCCGTGACGTAGGTGAGGGCGAGGGCGCGCTGCGGCGCGTCGAACGTCGACCGTGCGGCGTCGCGCTCGAAGAGGCCGGCGATCTCGCCCTTGCCCGCGGCGATGATCACGAGGTCGGAGTCGCGGGCGTAGGACTCCAGGTCCTCGACCTCGGCTTCGCGCAGCTCGGTCTTGCCGCCGCGGCGCTCGAACTCCTCCAGCCAGGCCGGCATCTTGACGCGCTGGTCCACGGAGCGGGCCGCCGCGTCCAGCCGGGACGCCCAGGTGAAGGCACGGCCGCCCTGGCCGTCCGGCACGGTGAACGAGATGCCCTCGACCGGGGGGCACTTGGTGTCCCAGAAGTCCAGGCCCAGGTTCCGCTCGTGTGCGAGGGCGGTGCCGAACATGCACTGGCTGGACATCACGCGGCCCTCGCGGATCTGCTGCCCGGTGCGGTTGGTGACGACGGTGACGTCGTAGCCGTGGTCCAGCAGCCCGACACCGAGCTGGAGGCCGGCCTGCCCGGCGCCGATGATGGTGATCTTGCGCATGTGGTGGACCTCCGGTCCGGAAGGGGGATGAGCGGGGTTCGTACGGGGAGCCGTTGTCGCTGGGAGCGCAGCGGGGCTACTCCGCGAGCCGGGGGATCGCGGGGACCAGGCCCTCGGGTCCGATGGCCGAGTAGCCGCCGTCCACCGCCCAGTCCGCTCCGGTGACGAAGGACGCCTCGTCGGAGCAGAGGAACGTGACGACCCGGGCGACCTCCTCGGGGTCGCCCACGCGGCCCAGCGGATGGAAGGGCGCGGCGACCCGGTTCGTCTTCTCCCGGTCTCCACCGGTGAGTTGGTCCATCACCTTCGACCAGGTCCAGCCGGGACTCACCGAATTGACGCGGATGTTGTCCGCGGCCAGGTCGGCGGCCATGTTGCGGGTGAGCTGGACGAGGGCTGCCTTGCTCACCGGGTACAGCCAGCGACCCGGCTGGGCGACCTTGCCGGAGATCGACGTGAAGTTGACGATCGCGCCGCCGCCCTGGGCGAGGAAGTGCGGGTGCACGGCTTGGGCGAGCACGGCCGCGGCGGCCACGTTCACGTCGAGGGCCTCAAGCCACTGGGCACGGGTGGAGGCGAAGCCGTCGTCGACGTACGAGCACGCCAGGTTCACCAGGATGTCCAGCCGGCCGAACCTGTCGACCGCCTGCGCGACCAGATCGGCGACCTGGGCGTCGTCGGTGATGTCGGCCGGCACGAAGAGGAGACCGTCCCCTATTTCCTTTGCCAATTCGAGGCCGCCGTCCTTGTCGATGTCTGCGACGACGACGTTCGCCCCGGCTGCGTGAAATGCACGCACGACCGCTTTTCCGATAATGGTTGACCCGCCGGTAACCAGAACGGTCTTGACCGACAATCCACTCATGCTGTCTCCTGGTCTTTGTCGGGAGTTGCCGAAAAATTAGGCCTGGTCGGGCAGAGCCGCTATCCGGATGACGCGGCGCACCGTCCAGATCCCGCTCCCGTCGCCCGGAGGTCCTGATGTCGTCCACCGAAGTGCTCCCACTGACGGGGCACGAGCGCTTCCGCACCACTCAGGTGGAGGAGGCGCAGGCGCAGGTGGGGCGCGCCTTCTGCCCGCACGACCTGCGTGTGGTCAACCGGTCGGCGCGGCTGGACGCGCGGATGCACGGTGTGGCGTTCGGCGACACCGGCCTGTACTACCTGGACTACGGCGCCGATGTGATGATCACGCCGGGTGCGCTCGAGGACTTCTATCTCGTCCAGATCCCGCTCGCGGGGGCCGCCGAGATCGCCTGCGGCCGTGAGCAGATCGTGTCGACGCCCCGTCTGGCGTCCGTGCCCGCACCCACCGATCATCTGGCCATGCGCTGGCACGAGGGCACCCCCCAGCTGATCGTCTGGGTGCGCCGGACCGCGCTGGAGGAGCACCTGGGCAAGCTGCTCGGCCGGCAGCCCAGGCAGCCGGTGCGGTTCGACCTCGGCATGGACCTCACCACGCCGGCCGCCCGCTCATGGCTGGCCGTCGTCGACCTGCTGCGTCGTGATGCGGACAACCCCGGTGGCATGCTGGGCCGGCAGCTGATCGTCAAGCAGTTGGATGCGCTGCTGACCTCGCAACTGCTGATGGCCCAGCCGCACAACTACAGCCCCGCCCTGCACGGCGAGCAGCCCCGGGTGGCCCCCCTCGCCGTCCGCAAGGCGATGGAGATCATCGAGTGCCATGCCGCCGAGCCGCTCACCGTGGAGGACGTGGCCGAGGCGGTCGGGGTGAGCGTGCGGGCCCTCCAGGAGGGCTTCCGCCGGCATGTCGGGACGACACCCGTGTCGTATCTCCGTGAAGTGCGGCTGGACCGGGTGCGGGCCGAGCTCAAGGCGGCCGCTCCGGGCCTGGTGACGGTCACGGATGTCGCCTATCGCTGGGGCTTCTTCCACCCGGGCCGCTTTGCCATCGCCTACCGGGAGAGGTTCGGCGAGCACCCTTCGCAGACGTTGCGCGGCTGACCCGGGGCCATGTGCGGGCTGGTGGCGCAGTCCGGCTCCGCCCGACGGACGGCGCCTCGGGGGCCGTCGTAACGCTCCATGGGCGACAGCCGGCGCGGAGACGATTCGTGTGCAGGGAGCGCCCGCGTCGACCGACTCCAATTCGAGGAGCACCGTCCGGTGGCCGTGCCATGCATGTATGTAACGTGCGGTCCAAATGCTTTATGGACGATGACGGCAAACTCGGATTCCACGGTGGGAACGGGACACGACTCCGCCGGCAACCCGCAGGATGCCGGCGGCCCCGTCATACGCCGCAGTCGGGGTCAGCCCTCCTGCGGGGGCACGAGCGCGAGTACACGGCACGGGGACCCGGAACCGTTGACGATCGGCAGCGGGGCCGCGATCAGGACCGCCCCCGTGACCGGCAGGCGGTCCAGGTGGCGGAGCTGGGTCAGCCCGTACTTTCCGGTACCGAGCAGGAACGAGTGGCAGGGGAACGGCGGTTCGAAGCCCATCGCCGCACCGGCGTCCGTGCCGACCGTCTCGACGCCCATGCCCAGGATCCCCGTCTCCTCGGCCAGGTACCGGGCGGCGGCAGGGGTCAGGCCCGGAGTGCGGGGGCCGTTCTCACCGAGGTTGGCGAACGCCGCCGGGTCGTCGGCGTACCGGGACCAGCCGGTGCGGTACAGCAGCCAGGAACGCTCCGGCAGCGGGCCGTGCTCCTCCTGCCAGGCCCGAAGGTCGGCGACGTCGAGCAGGTGGGCCGGGTCGGCCGACACCTCGGCCGTCCGGTCTATGACCACCGCGGGGCCGACGAGCCGCTGGGCCGGAACCTGGGAGACGTCGTCCAGGTCCTTCCCGGTCACCCAGTGGTTCGGCGCGTCGAAGTGGGTGCCCGTGTGCTCACCGGTGCGGAAGTTGTTCCAGTACCAGGCCGGACCGCGGTCGTCGAACCGGCTGATCTCCTCGAGCTCGAAACGGGCCGTCTGGCCCATGGACTCGGGGAGCTCCAGGATCGGGGTCCCGGCGTGCAGGGGAGCGGTGAGGTCGACGACCTCGATGGAACCGGAGGCGAGCTGTTCGGCGACCGCCGCCAGGTGGACAGCGGAGGTGATGACGTCGCTCATGCGCGTGGTCCTTCCGGGAGGAGTGCTGTGCGTGGCGACGAGCATGACCGCGCGGACGCGCCGATCGAAGACCCCTCCGCGCTCAGCGGACCGATCCCGCGCTGGACGGATAGCCCGCACCCGGACACGGTCCTAAGGTCACCGCAACATCGCACGAAATCCGCCCCAGCCGGCCTCCCACGGCCGCAGCGCGGTTGCGATCTTCGAGCCGGGGCCGCGGGGCCGGCTCCCCAGAGCAAGGAGGCAACGATGGCGGAGCGATCATTCGCCGCCGAGATCGGAAAGCTGCGGCAAGGAGCGGGATCCACGTTCAGTGGAGAGGGCATCCTCGCGGTGACCAAGGCGCTTCTGCAGTCCGGCGTCGCCTACGTCGGCGGCTACCAGGGTGCGCCCATCTCCCATCTGATGGACGTGCTCGGCGACGCGCACGAGGTGCTCTCCGAACTGGACGTGTACTTCGAGAACAGCGCGTCCGAGGCGACGGCGGCCGCGATGCTCGCGGCGTCGGTCCACCAGCCGCTGCGGGGCGCGATCACCTTCAAGTCCACCGTCGGCACGAACGTCGCCTCGGACGCGCTGGCCAACCTCTCCAGCGGCGGAGTCACCGGCGGCGCGCTGGTCATCGTCGGCGAGGACTACGGCGAGGGCTCCAGCATCATGCAGGAACGCTCGCACGCCTTCGCGATGAAGTCCCAGATGTGGCTGCTCGACCCCCGCCCCAACCTGGGGGCCATCGTGGACGCGGTCGAGGCCGGCTTCGAACTGTCGGAGGTCAGCAACACGCCGGTGATGCTGCAACTGCGCCTGCGCTCCTGCCATCTGCACGGCACGTTCACGGCCAAGGACAACCGGCGGCCCCGGATGACCGTCAAGGACGCCATCGAGAACCCCCGCCGCGACCTGAGCCGGGTCGTTCTGCCGCCGGCCACCTTCCTCCACGAGAAGGAGAAGCACGAGGACCGCTGGCCGGCCGCCGTCCGCTTCATCAAGGAACGCGGTCTCAACGAGGTCTTCGGCAACGGGGCGGCCGACGTCGGCATCATCGTCCAGGGCGGGCTCTACAACACCCTCAACCGCTCCCTCGAACTGCTCGGCGCCTCCGACCCGTACGGCCGTACCAGCGTGCCCCTCTACGTCATGAACGTCACCTATCCCGTGGTGGACGACGAGATCCTGGACTTCTGCGCCGACAAGAGGGCCGTACTGCTGCTGGAAGAGGGGCAGCCCGACTACATCGAGCAGAACCTGCACGCCGTCCTGCGCCGCGCCGGCAGCGACACCGTGCTGCACGGCAAGGACCTGGTGCCCACGGTGGGCGAGTACACCTCCACGGCGATGACCAAGGGTGTCGCGGAGTTCCTCCGCACCTACCTCCCGGCGGCGGTCGCGCACGAACCCTCGCTGCTGCTCCCGGAGTCCGACCCCGCCAGCCCCTTCGCACCGCGCATCGCCGCACCCGAGATGCGTCAGCGCCCGCCGGGCCTGTGCACCGGCTGCCCCGAACGCCCGATCTTCAGCGCCCTGAAGCTCGCCGAGCGGGAGACCGGGCAGCACCACATCAGCGCCGACATCGGCTGTCATCTCTTCGCCGTCAACGAACCGTTCAACCTCGGCGCGACCACGATGGGTTACGGCCTGGGGTCCGCGGGCGCCTCGGCACTCAACTCCAAGGACGCCGACCGGCGCACCATCGCGATCATGGGCGACGGCGGCTTCTGGCACAACGGACTCACCAGCGGCGTCGGCAACGCCGTCTTCAACGAGAACGATCAGCTGCTCGTCGTGGTCGACAACGCCTACAGCGCCGCGACCGGCGGTCAGGACGTCCTCTCCTCACAGGCCGACAACCCGATCCGCTCGACCAAGCACCCGATCGAGAAGGCCGTGCGGGGCATCGGCGTGCGCTGGAGCCGCACCGTCACCAACACCTACAAGGTCTCCGCGCTGCGCGACCTCTTCGTCGAGGCGCTGACGACCAGGGAACCCGGGCCCAAGGTGGTCGTCGCGCAGAGCGAGTGCCAGCTCAACCGGCAGCGCCGGGTGAAGAAACAGCGGACCGCCGACCTCAGGGCGGGCAAGCGCGTCGTCCGCGAACGGTTCGGCGTCGACCCGGAGACCTGCACGGGCGACCACGCCTGCATCCGTATCTCCGGATGCCCGTCCCTGACCATCACCGACAACCCCGACCCCCTGCGCACCGACCCCGTCGCCACCGTGCTCGACAGCTGCGTCGGCTGCGGGGTCTGCGGGGCCAACGCGCACGCCGCGGTCCTGTGTCCGTCGTTCTACCGGACGGACGTCGTGCAGAACCCGACCCGGTGGGACCGGTTCCTCGCCGCGGTCCGCAACCGCTGGATCGCGATGGCATCCAAGGGCCTGGAGGCCCGTGCGGCACGTTACGAGGTGACAGCCCGATGACCGCGACACAGTCGCAGAGCACGTACGGCACGAGCCGGCGCGGCGGACAGCGCCCGATCACCCTGGCGATCCTCGCCATGGGCGGCGAGGGCGGCGGCGTCCTGGCCGACTGGATCGTCGAGGTCGGCGAACACGCCGGCTGGGCCGCGCAGAACACCTCGGTCGCCGGCGTCGCACAGCGCACCGGCGCGACCGTCTACTACGTGGAGCTCCTTCCCCCGCCCCCCGAGGGCGCGCCCTCGGGCGGCCGCACCGAACCGATCCTGAGCCTTTTCCCCACACCGGGCGAGGTCGACATCGTCATCACCTCCGAACTCATGGAGTGCGGTCGCGCCGTCCAGCGCGGGTTCGCCACCCCCGACCGCACCACGCTGATCACCTCGACCAACCGGACCTACTCCGTCGACGAGAAGATCGCGCCCGGCGACGGCCGGGTGGACGCCGACGAACTCTTCGCCGCCGCGCAGCGCGCCGCGAAGACCCTGGTGGCGGCCGACTTCGCCACCATGGCCGAGAGCGTGGGGAGCGTCATCAGCGCCTCCCTCTACGGCGCCCTCGCCGGGTCCGGCGCCCTGCCGTTCACCCGGGAACAGTTCGAGGCGCCGATCCGGTCCTTCCCCAAGGCGGCGGAGCGGTCGCTGGAGGCCTTCGCCCTCGCCTACACGGACGCCGCGAACCAGGTGGCCGAGGGCACGAAGCCGGCCGCCGAACCGCCGGCCGGGCCCCCGCCCCGCTCCGGCGGGCCGGTCCCGGTGACCATCGGACGCCGCCGACCGGAGACCGCCGAGGACCGCAAGCAGGCCGCCGAACGCGAACGCGCCCGGATCGCGCTGACCGACCCGGCCTCCCTCGTCGGACCGGCGCTCACCGCCCACGCCCTGCGCGCCGCGGAACTGCCCGCCGCCGCACGCTCGACGGCGCTGCACGGCGTCGTCCGCACGGCCGTCTACCAGAGCCCCGAGTACGCCGACCAGTACCTCACCCGGGTCGCCGCGGTGGCCGCCCTCGACCCCGACGCCGACGGCGACGCGGCGCTGACCCGCGAGGCCGCCCGGCACATCGCGCTGTGGATGTGCTACCAGGACACCATCCAGGTCGCCCTGCAGAAGACCCGCAACCGCCGCATGGAGCGGGTCCGCGAGGAGGCGAAGGTCGGCGACGGACACCTCGCACAGGTCCGCGAGTACCTCCACCCCCAGGTGGAGGAGATCACCGACACCCTCCCCGCCGGCCTCGGGTCGATCCTGCTGCGCTCGAAACTCTTCGGACGGCTCGTGCACACCGCCACCGACCGCGGCATCGTGCTCAACACGACCTCCGTCACCGGCTACACCGCGCTCGCGGTACTGGCCCGGATGCGGCCGCTGCGCCCCAGGTCGCTGCGGTTCGTCCGGGAGCAGGAGGCGATCGACGCCTGGCTGGAGCTCGTCCGCACCACGGCGGCGAAGGACGCCGCCCTGGCCCGCGAGATCATCGAGTGCCAGCAGGTCCTCAAGGGCTACGGAGCCACCTACGCCCACGGCGGCGAGAGCTTCGACCTGCTGATGGCGGCCGCCCGCGAACTCCCGCTCTCGGACACCGGCGCCGAACGGCTCAGGAGCCTGCGCGCCGCGGCCCTCGCGGACGAGGACGGTGCGAAGCTGCGCGCCGAACTCGCGGCACGGCCGACGCCGGTCGGCTGACGCGGCTTCGGACCCCGCGCCGACGGCCGCCCCGGCAGGAGACACACTGCCGGGGCGGCCGACCGTCGGTCCAGGTGTACGAGGATGTGCGATCCGGGCCCCGGCCCGCGGTGAGTCGCAGGAGGGTCAGGGGGTCCGCTGGAGCGGTTCGGCGGCGTTCGTTCTGTCGGGCGTCCTCGGCTGTGTGGACCAGTAGGAGGCGGCATGGGCGAGGGCCCGGCCCTCCAGGGTCGTGACCATCCGTTCGAAGAGCTGGACGGCGGCGGGGCCGCTCCAGTCCTCGGCCAGCACCTCGCGCGGCAGTCCGGGGTCCCGGAACGGCAGCTTGCGCCAGTGGTCGATCACGGAGAGGTACGTGACGAAGGCGTGCGTCCCCGCTATGACGCCGGCCTCGGCGAGGCGGTCCGCCTCCCCTTCGTACTCGCTGAGGAACTCGCGGTAGCGCTGGTCGATCCCGTCCAGGTCCCAGCCGCCTCGGACCATGCTCGGCAGCGCCTGCCCGGCGACGTAGTCGCCGACGAAGACGGCGCACTGTTCGGTGAGTTCCAGTTCCGCGATGGCGCGCTGCGCGGCCGGGAGCATCCGCGCGGGGGCGATCCAGACCGCCGATCCGATGTTGCCGAAGCCCAGGGAGGTCAGGTGGGCGGTGAGCTGGTGGCGCAGGGCGCGGGCGGACTCGGGCACGGAGAAGTTCACGAAGCACCAGCCGTCGCCGAGATCGGCCGGCTGCCGCGCGTGCCAGATGACCTCGTCACCGGTGGCGAGCGCCTCCAGCGCGGCCGGCGTCAGCGCGTAGCCGCGCATTCCGGAGCGGCTCTCCGACACCAGCCAGCCGCGCTTCTTCAGCCGGAAGACGGCCGTCCGGACGCTGGGCGCGTCCAGGCCCGTCTCGGTCAGGAGCTCGACGGCGCCGGCGATGGGCATCCAGTTGCCCATCTTGCGCACGATCGCGCCGAGGAAACTGACGAGCACGGTCCGTGAACGACGCGCGGCTGCGGTGGGCCGGTCGCCCTTGGTTACGGTCATCGCAGTCAGTATGCCGGACGGGCATCAGGTGACCGGCCCGCCCTGCTCAGTGCGGCGACCCACTCCCGCGGCCACGGTGTGCTCCCGGCGCCGCCGCGGTGGTCGCGGCCGATGTGGGCGGTGACGTAGCGACCGTGCGCGGCCCGGCCGCGCGGGCGGCCGGAGAACTCCTCGCCCCAGACCTCGAAGGTGAAGGTCATCGAGCTGGTGCCGATCCGGGTCAGCTCGACGGCCGTGGACACGTCCTGGCCGAAGAACAGAGGCGCTTCGAAGTCCACCTCGTAGTGGACCCGGGGCGCGACCGGGAAGTAGCCGTGGAGGCCGAGCCCGTGCATGAGCGAGGCCTCCGCGGCTTCCACGAGACGCACGACCGTGCTGTTGTGGTAGATCCCCGCGGCATCGGTGTCGATCCACTCGATACGTGTCCGGTGCACGCCCACCGGGTTCGAGGTCCGAGACGAGGTGGTCACGCGGACACCGTGGAGGACAGCGGAGTCCAGCGCAGGTGCACGTCGTCGGCGGCTCCCTCACGCAGCAGCGACAGACGCGGCGGGATCTTGTCGGTGCGCGAGGCGGGCGGCTTGCGGCGGCCCGCCTGCCACTGCACCGGCCACTGCGCGCCCGCACCGCGGTACTCCTGCTCCGCGGCGGCCTGCAGGGTCCACTGCGGGTTGTACAGGTGGGTGCGGCCCAGGGCGCACAGGTCGGCCCGCCCGGCGAGCAGGATCGAGTTCACGTCGTCGTACGAGGAGATGGCGCCGACCGCGATCACCGGCACCCCCGCGGGACCGGCCGCCTTGTGGCGGATCTTGTCGGCGAAGGGGGTCTGGTAGGAGCGGCCGTAGGCCGGTTTCTCGTCCTTGGCGACCTGGCCGGAGGAGACGTCGATGGCGGCCGCGCCGTGCTCGATGAACGCGCGGGCGATGTCCACGGCGTCGTCCTCGGTGTTGCCGTCCGGCATCCAGTCGGTCGCCGAGATCCGGATGGTGACCGGGATGTGCGGCGGGACGACCTGGCGTACGGCGTCGAAGACCTCCAGGGGGAACCGCAGCCGGTTCTCCAGGGATCCGCCGTACTCGTCGGTGCGCTCGTTGGCGATCGGGGAGAGGAAGGAGGAGAGCAGGTAGCCGTGGGCGGCGTGCACCTCGATGAGGTCGAAGCCCGCCTGGACGCCGCGCGCGGCGGCGGCCGCGAAGTCGGCGACCACCTTGTCCAGGTCCGCGCGGGTGGCCTCCCGGGGGACGTGGCAGTCGGCGCCGTACGGGATCGCGGACGGGCCGATCAGCTCCCAGTTGCCGTCGTCGAGCGGCTGGTCGATGCCCTCCCACATCAGCTTGGTCGAGCCCTTGCGGCCCGAGTGGCCGAGCTGAAGACCGATCTTCCCCGTGGTCCCCCCGTGGACGAAGTCGGTGACGCGGCGCCAGGCGTCGCGCTGTTCGTCGGTCCACAGTCCCGGGCAGCCGGGGGTGATCCGCCCCTCGGGCGACACGCACACCATCTCGCTCATCACCAGACCGGCTCCGCCCAGTGCCTTGGAGCCCAGGTGCACCAGGTGGAAGTCACCGGGGACGCCGGAGACCGACGAGTACATGTCCATCGGCGAGACGATGATGCGGTTCTTCAGGTCGAGCGGGCCGATCCGGACCGGCTGGAACATCGCCGGGGCGACCTCGGGAGCCCGCTGATGCCGGGCGAACTCCGCCTCCATCCGCGCGGCGAACCCGGCGTCGCGTTCCTTGAGGTTCTCGAAGGTGATGCGCCGCGAGCGGGTGAGCAGGTTGAAGACGAACTGCGCCGGATCCTGGCCGGCGTACATGCCGATGTTCTCGAACCATTCCAGCGACGCCTGCGCGGCCCGCTGGGTCGACTCGACGACGGGCTTGCGCTCGGTCTGGTAGGCGGCCAGCGCCTCGGCCACGGTCGGCTGTTCGTGCAGACAGGCGGCCAGCGCGAGGGCGTCCTCCATGGCGAGCTTGGTGCCCGAGCCGATCGAGAAGTGCGCGGTGTGCGCCGCGTCGCCGAGCAGCACCACATTGCCGTCGTACCACCGCTCGTTGCGGACCGTCGTGAAGTTCAGCCACTTCGAGTTGTTGGTGAGGATCCGGTGGCCCCTGAGCTCGTCGGCGAAGATCTCGCCGATCCGTGCGACGGCGTACTCGTCGGAGACTCCCGGCGGGAACACCTGGTCCTCGGTCCGGTCGAAGCCGGCGCGCCGCCAGACGTCCTCGTGCATCTCCACGATGAAGGTGGAGCCGCTGTCGGAGTAGGGGTAGCCGTGGATCTGCATGGTGCCCCACTCCGTCTGCCTGACGAAGAACTGGAACGCCTCGAAGACCAGGTCGGTCCCCAGCCAGATGTACTTGTTGCGCCGCCGGTCCAGCGACGGCCCGAAGACATCGGCGTACTTCGTGCGGATCGCCGAGTTGAGACCGTCGGCGGCCAGCACCAGGTCGTACGAGGCGCGCAGCTCGTCCACGTCGGGCGCCTCGGCGCGGTAGTGGACGGTGACCCCGAGCTCGGCGGCACGCCCCTGGAGGATCTGCAGCAGCTCCTTGCGGCTCATCGCCGCGAAGCCCTGGCCGCCCACGGTGAACCGGCTGCCGTCGACCTCGATGTCGATGTCCGTCCAGCGGGCGAACCGGCTCTCCATCGCGGAGTGGACGACGTCGTCGGCGTTGTCGATGCCGCCCAGGGTCTCGTCGGAGAAGACGACGCCGAAGCCGAAGGTGTCGTCCGGCGCGTTGCGCTCCCAGACGGTGACCTCGTGCGCCGGGTCGAGCTGCTTCATCAGAGCCGCGAAGTACAGCCCTCCGGGCCCGCCGCCCGCGATAGCGATCCTCATGACTGGTCCTCCACGGTCCTACCGAGCACGGTCCTACCGAGCACGGTCCCACCGAGCTCGAAATGCTGGGGTTCGCCGCCGCACGGGCGCGGCAGCGAGGGCGACAGGGTCATCCGTGTCCTCCCGGGGAGGCGCCGTTCCGGGCGGCGCGGATCATCCCCTCCTGGACGACGGTGGCCAGATGGGTGCCGTCCGGGGTGAAGAAGCGTCCGGAGGCGAGGCCGCGCCCCGCGGCGGCGGCGACCGCTTCCTGGGCGTAGAGCAGCCAGCCGTCCGCCACGCCCGGATCCGGGGCGCGGTGGAACCACATCGCGTGGTCGAGGCTGGCGGTGACCAGCCCCTCCTGCGCCCAGGGCAGACCGAGCACACGCAGCACGGGCTCGAGGATCGTGTAGTCGCAGACGTAGGCGAGGGCGGCCGTGTCGCGCTGTGCGTCGGTGAGCCCGTCGACCGGCCGCAGCGCGTCGAACGGCTTGACCCAGACCGCCTGGTGGGGCTCCCGGCTGCCCTCGACCGTGAGGTAGACGGGGCCCGGCACATGGCGCATGTCGAAGCCGCGGCCGCCGCGCCAGTAGTCCTTGGAGACCTCGGTCATCGTCCCGCCGGCCCGCTCGGCCAGGTAGTCCGAGGAACTGGGCAGGTCCTCGGGGACGGGCAGGTCCGCGCCGCCCAGCCAGTCGGGGAGGCCGGCGGTGTGGCTCGCACCGGGCTCGCCGGCCGCGAAGTTGGCCAGACAGACGTAGAGCACCTTGCCGTTCTGGTACGCGCGCACCTGCCGGGTCGCGTAGCCGCGGCCGTCGCGCAGCACCTCCACCTCGTACCGCACCTCGGCGCCGATGTCGGCGGGCCGCATGAAGTAGGAGTGCATGGAGTGCAGCGTCTTGCCGTCGTCGACGGACCTCATCGCCGCGGCCGCGGCCTGGGCGACCAGGTCGCCGCCGTACGCCTTGGGCCACGGGCAGGGCTGGGTGACCGCCGTGAAGGCGAGGTCGAAGGAGTGGGCCTCGGCGGGGGTCAGGGTGACGGCGGCCGTGAAGACCTCCGAGGTGACGTCGGTCATCAGGGCCGGTCCAGCCAGTCGCGCAGGTCGGCGTCCGCGACCTGAGGGAGGTTGACCACGAGGTTCTCGGGCGTGCGGGTGGTCATCCAGGTCAGCGGCTTGTTGCGGTCGAGGTTGCACTCGACGTGGGGCAGGAACGGCGGGACGAAGACCCAGTCCCCCTCCGCCATGTCGATGTAGTCCTCGAACTTCGCGCCGAAGTAGATCCGGGCGCGGCCGGAGAGCACATAGCCGCCGGTCTCGGCCTCGCCGTGGTGGTGGGGCACCGACCGGTAGCCGCTGTCGTTGTGGACCTTGCCGAACCAGATCTTCGTCGCCGGGGTGTGCTGGATGCTCACGCCCGAGATCCGGGTGGCCCCGGCGGACTGCCCGGTGTCCCCGGGTTCCGCTCCGGCCCGCGTGACGACCGGTACCACCAGGCCGCCGGCCGTGGCGTACAGGGAGTTGTCGCCCTCGAGGACGTACTGGCTGGGATCGGGGTTCATGGGGACTCCTCGTCGCTGGATGAGTGAGTGGGGCGTTCGTCAGTCCGTGAAGCGCACGGTGTTGCGCAGCGTGCCGATACCGGGGATCTCGGTCTCCACGACATCGCCGTCGGCGAGGAACCGCTTGGGATCCCGGGCCACTCCGACGCCACCCGGTGTGCCGGTCAGCACGAGGTCGCCGGGGCGCAGCACGGTGAAGGCGGAGATGTACGCGAGCAGGTCGGCGGAGTCGAACACGAGGGTCTTGGTGGTGTCGCGCTGGACCTCCTCGCCGTTGACCCGGCAGATCACCTCCAGGCCCGCGGTGGGGTCGATCTCGTCCGGCGTGACGACCACGGGGCCGACGGGGGTGGACGCGTCCCAGGCCTTCCCCTGGAACCACTCCAGGGTCCGGTACTGCCAGTCGCGCACCGAGACGTCGTTCGCCACGGTGTAGCCGGCGATGCCGGCGAGCGCGGTCGCGCGGTCCGCGTGGCGCAGGGTCGCGCCGACCACGACGGCCAACTCGGCCTCCCAGTCCACCTGGAGGCCCCTCGGTAGCACGATGTCGGCCTCGGGACCGGTGAGCGTGTCGGCGTACTTGGGGAAGAGCGTGGGGTACCGGGGCAGTTCCCGCCCGGTCTCGCGGATGTGATCGGCGTAGTTCAGTCCGCAGCAGATCACCTTGCCCGGAGCGGGCAGCGGAAGCACGGGTACGGCGTCGCCGAGCACCGCGCCGGCCTGCTCCGCCGTCTGCCGCGGGGGCACCGCTGCCAGCAGCGCCGACAGGTCGGCGGCCGGAAGCGCCCGCCAGGTGCCCTCGTGGAGCACCGCGGCGCTCGTACCGGCCGCATGGGCGACGGTCGCAAGACGCATGGACGTTCCCTCTCTTCCTCGCTCTGCTCTGTCGTGGGCTTCGTATATTCCATTATTTCTACGACCGTCACATCGATGTCAATAGATGCTACGGTGTGGCGCAGACAGAACGGACCCCGCAACGTCACGCAGGAGCTCTCCATGGCGACCCACTCGGCCCCGGTTCCGATCAATCCCGCGTCCCTGGCCAAGCCCAGCGGCTACTCGCACGGAACGCTCAGTGGCAACACGCTCCACCTCGGCGGCCAGACGGCCCTCGACCGGGACATGAAGATCGTCCCCGGCGGTATCGTCGAGCAGTTCCGGCAGGCGTTCGGCAACGTCCTCGCCACGCTGGCGGAAGCGGGAGGCATCCCGCAGGACCTCGTCAGCATCACGATCTTCCTGACCGACATCCCCGACTACCAGGCGCACGGGAAGGAGATCGGCGAGGTGTGGCGCGAGCTCGCGGGCCCGGTCTACCCCGCGATGGCCGGCATCGGCACCACGGGGCTGTGGCAGCCCGAGGCCATGATCGAGATCGTCGGCGTCGCGGTCATCCCCGACGAACGCCTCGTCAGGCCCGTGGCATCCTGAGTTCTCCATCGGTTCTCCGTTCTCCGCCTGTGACGTCCGTCGTGATGCTGAAACATCTGACGCCCCTCATGGGCGGCTCTCATGTCTGCCCTCCAGCCGCAGCGGGCTCCGAGCGCGAGTGGGACGGCCGTGATCGGCCGTCCCACTGTCATGCGTCCGCGCCGCGGCGCCCCACGTCGATGGCGCCGATCGCAGGGTCGGGAAGACGGGAAGAGGTGTCATCGCCGGAGCGAGCGGCGGTCCCGGCGCAGCAGATGCTGGGCGACGAGGTGTCCCGACCCGCCGCCGAGTCCGGGACCGGGGTGCGTCGAGGCGCCGATGTGCCACAACCCCGGCACCGGGGTCGCGTGCCGGCCGGTGGCCGGCAACGGACGCCACAGAAGGTTCTGGTCCAGCTCGGCGGAGCCGCCGTACGGGTCGCCGGCGACGGCGTTCGGGTTGGCCGCGTGCAGATCGACGGGCGTGACGACGTCGAAGGAGAGCAGCTTCTCCGGCAGATCGGGAGCGTGTCGCGCGACGCGTGCGATCACCCGGCGGGCATATCCCTGCGCCAGGTCCTTGGTCCAGCCGCCGGACACGTCCAGCTCGTCCCCGGAGTCGCCGATCGGCGCGAACGGCAGTTCCTGGAGCTGGAGCCACAGGGCCGCGGCACCCTCCGGAACACGCGACGGATCCAGTACGTGCTGCTGTCCCACCACCACGGTCGGCCGACGGGGCAACAGCCCCGCCTCGGCCTCGGCACAGGCGATGGCCGTGCTCGCCGAACCGTCGCTCAGATGCAGCAGGGGAACGGTGGCCAGACGGTCGTCGTTCCAGGTGAGGGGGGAGGAGAGAGCCACGTGGATCTGCATCGCGGCCCGGCCGTGGCGGAACCGGTCGGCCTGCGCGCGGACGACGGGGGAGACCGCGGCACCGGCCGGCAGGAGCTCGTTGTACAGCGCGGACGGGGTGACGGAGGCCAGGACGGCACGGCGGGCGCGCAGCGTCTCACCGTCGCAGACGACACCGACGGCGCGGCCGTCGCCGTTCACCACGATGCGCTCCACGGCGCAGCCGGTACGGATGTCCACCTTCGACTCGGTGAGCAGCGCCCGGAAGGCATCCACGAAGCGACCGGCGCCGCCCTCGACGACCGGCAGTCCGAAGCCGTGGAGGGTGGCGGCCAGGATCGGGATCATGAGGCCGCCGGAGGCGTGGTCGGGCGAGAGCCCGGCGTGCAGCAGCCAGGGCGCCCACAGAAGGTCGGCCTCGTCGCCGCGGAACTCGCGGCGGCAGTAGGAGCGGCCGCTGGTGAGGGTGTCCCGCAGCCAGGTCTCGGTGCCGGCCAGCTTCTCGTGGCGCAGCAACTTGGCTGCATGGCGCAGGACTTGGGGCGAGCGCAGCTCGCTGCCGAGGAAGCCGCCGATCGCGTCGGCGTTGTCGAGGAAGCGCTGCAGCATCGCCAGGTAGGCGGTGGAGTCCTCGGGGTGGGCGAACTCCGCGGCGGTCGCCTGCGGGTCGCGGTGCGCCACCACCACACGCCCGTCGTCCTTGACCGTCGCGGTGACGACACCGTCGGCGTTCAGGTAACGCAGGCCGTGCCGATGCAGATCGGCGCCCAGCGCGGCGTACGCGCCACCCGAGACGAACAGGGGATGCCAGGAGGAGTACGTGTCATGCAGGTACCCGGGGACGGTGCGCTCCTCGGTCGCGATGAAGCCGCCCAGCCGGTCGGCACGCTCGATCAACGCGACCGACCAGCCGGACTTGGCGAGCTCGGCGGCGGCAACCAGGCCGTTGATCCCGGATCCGACAACGATCACGTCGACGGTGCTGGCCATGAGTGCTCCTGTGGTGTGTCGAGAAAGGGTGGGCCGAAAGTCCGCGGGATCACCGAAGGCCAGGCGGGAAGGCTGCACAGAAAATAGAGGACGGTGCATTTTCCGGCTATCCACTGAGCGCGGTTCTCTGTCCATGTGACGCGGCGTCCGGCAGCTTGCAAAGTGATGGGGAAATTCGACCGCAGGCCGATTATCGTGGTGCTCCTTCTCCCTGTGTAATCGGCATGTATTCGCGAATCCAGTGGTCCGGCAGGGTGGGAATGTTCACGGCTTCCCGGCGGTCGTCCGACTCGCGCCCGCCCTGCTCACCAGCCAGGCGCCGAGCGCCGCCAGGAGGGCTGCCGCCAGCGCGTACACCGGGAGCCAGAGCGTCGTCGTCGACGCCAGACAGTCGTCGACGGCGTGCCGGCTCTGGTCGCTCTGCGCGTACGCCAGCGCGGCGCTGTCCTGGCCGCCCAGGCCGCTGAGAGCGGCCTGCGCCTGGAGTGACGCATAGCTGCCCAGACGGGCGCACTTGGTGCGGGTGCCCGACATCGGGAAGAACCAGGCCCAGCGTTGCATGGCGGGGGCCACTGCGAGGGCCACGCACAGACCGACGACCAGTGAGTAGGCCGTCAAGCTCCGCGTGTACTCGGACCTCGCACCCGGCGTGGGGACGGGCGGACGGGTGAAGGAGAAGATCACCGCGAGCAGGGTGAGGCCGAGGTAGGTGGAGAACCACTGCCACGAGCCCGACGCGAGCGCGAACGCGAGTACGCCCGCCAGCGCGGTGCCCAGCACCCCGGCCCGATTGCCGGCTCCCCGGTCCGCGCCGTTGGTCACGGAGCCCTGGGCGCCTGGGCGGCTGCGGTCGTCCATGTTCTCTCTCCTGCCTGACTCCGGGCCGCCAGTCTCCGACCGCACCCCGCTCCGGGTTCTCGCACCATGCCGCTGCACCAGTCCCCTCGCCCGGTTGGCCGACACGCCGTATCGGACGTGCGCACCGCGCGGTGCGGCGCATGCGGCAGCGGTTTCTGGGTCACTGCCCGGGAACTGAGCGGATGGCTGGGCATGACAGGCTCGTCGGCCGGCTGCGGGTCCGGGATCCGTGGATCGAGGAGATCGTCGCGGCTGGTTTCCTCGGGGTGGAGCTGCGGGTGAAGGACGAGCGGGGCGAGTGGGTCGGCAGCGCCGGGGCGCGCGGGCTGGGCCGGAGCACCGAGCCGCTGACCGGCGGTCACTTCCGCGTCGGCAGCAGCACCGAGAGCTTCGTCGCGACCGTGGTGCTCATGCTGGTGGCCGAGGGCAGGATCGGCCTGGACCGGCGGATCACCGTGCGGATGCTGCTGCAGCACACCAGCGGGATCTTCAACCACACCGGCGAGCTCTACGAGGACGGAACGAACGTGCCGGGGGTCACCTGGCGGGGCAAGGAACGGGTGGACAACCGATTCCACACCTACCTGCCCGAAGAGCTGGTACGGCTGTCGTTGTCCAAGCCGGCCCGGTTCGCGCCGGGGACGGACTGGAGCTACGCCAACACCAACTACGTACTGGCCCGGCCGGCGATCGAGAAGGTCACCGGCCGTTCGTTCGCCGAGGAGCTGCGGCGGCTGATCCTGGGGCCGTTGGGGACGACCGGCACCGTGGCGCCGGGCACCTCGTCGGAGATCCCCGAGCCTCACCACCACAGTTACCTGGACCGGATGCCCGGCCTCGGCTTCAGTCCCGACTACGTGGCCGCGCAGCGCGAGGCCCTGGTGCTGGCCCGGGCGCCGGCAGGCCTGGGCCAACGCCTCGGCCCAGTACAAGCTGATCAACAACCATCGCGCCGACCAGGCATCGATCGCGGCCCGGCTGACCGCGCTCACCGAGACCGGACTCCGCTCCGCAGGCGTACCCATCCCCCGTCAATGAAAGGGGCCTGACGGCACGTCGGCTCCGAATCTCATCGCCACCGTTGACGACACGGCCGGAAAACCCTCATGCTCAGGCCAAGCCGGTGTCATCGATGACACAAGTCAACGATGACATCCCTGAAGCCCGCAGAACAGGAGGCGAGGCCCCATGAGCTCGGTGCGTGTGGTCCGGCATGCCCGCACACGGATGATCGCGGCCGTGGCAACCGTCTGCGCCCTGTCGGCGGCGCTGCTCGCCCCTCAGGCCGTCGCCGCCGACACTCCGCCGTACTCCGAGACCTACCGGCCCCAGTTCCACTACACGCCGCAGACGAACTGGATGAACGACCCCAACGGCCTGGTGTACTTCAAGGGCGAGTACCACCTCTTCTACCAGTACAACCCCCACGGCGCCTCCTGGGGCGACATGTCCTGGGGGCACGCGGTGAGCACGGACCTCGTGCACTGGAAGCAGCTGCCGCTCGCCCTGTCGTACGACGACGAGGAGATGGTGTTCTCCGGCAGCGCGGTGGTCGACCGGGACAACACCACCGGGTTCGGCACCAAGGAGAACCCGCCCATGGTGGCGATCTACACCAGCCACGCCCCGTCCACCGGCACCCAGGCGCAGTCCCTCGCCTACAGCACCGACCGCGGCCGCACCTGGACCAGATACGCCGGCAATCCCGTCATCGACATCGGGTCGAAGGACTTCCGTGATCCGAAGGTCCAGTGGTACGCCCCCACCCGGAGCTGGCTGATGACGGTCTCGCTGTCCGCCGAGCACAAGGTGCGGTTCTACTCCTCCAAGAACCTCAAGGACTGGACGCAGCTCAGCGAGTTCGGGCCGGCCGGAGCGACGGGCGGAGTGTGGGAGTGCCCCGACCTGTTCCCCCTCGCGGTCGACGGCGACAAGAAGCACATCAAGTGGGTCCTGGTCGTCAACATCAACCCCGGTGGCATCACCGGCGGTTCGGGCGCCCAGTACTTCGTGGGCGACTTCGACGGCGAGAAGTTCACCGCGGACGACCCCGGTACGTACACCCCGCCCGCCGGTACGGTCGTACAGGACTTCGAGGACACGGGCTTCGGCACCTGGACGACCACCGGGACAGCGTTCGGTGAGGGGCCGGCAGCGGGGACCCTGGACGGGCAGGGAGCGGTCACCGGCTTCGACGGGAAGGGCCTCGCCAACAGCTTCCACGGCGGAGACGCCACCACCGGGACCCTCACCTCACAGCCCTTCACTGTCACCGGCTCCTACCTCAACTTCACCGTCGGCGGCGGCAACCACCCGCACCAGGACGGGACCGTGCCGGAACGGGGAGCCACACCCGAGGGGACGGTTCTCGCCGACTTCGAGGGCGGCACCTACGGCGGCTGGACGACGACCGGCGACGCGTTCGGCACCGCGCCCGCCTCCGGCACGCTCCCCGACCAGCAACAGGTCACCGGCTGGCTGGGCGACGGCCTGGTCGACAGCTACCTCTACGGCGACTCCACGACCGGAACCCTCGCCTCGCCCGAGTTCACCGTCGACAAGGACTACATCGACTTCCTCGTCGGCGGCGGCAATCATCCCGCCGATTCCCCCGACCCCACCGCCGTCGAACTCGTCGTGGACGGCAAGGTGGTCCGCAGCACCACCGGAAACGACGACGAGGCGTTGGACTGGGCCTCCTGGGATGTCAGGGAACTCGCGGGGAAGCAGGCGCGGATCCGGATCGTCGACGACAACACCGGTGGCTGGGGCCACATCAACGTCGATCACGTCGTGCTGTCCGACACCCGGGCGCGGCCCGTGTCCCGGGAGACCTCCGTCAACCTGCTCGTCGCCGGTCAGGTCGTCCGCAGCGCCACCGGCTCCAACAGCGAAAGCCTCGACTGGGCCTCCTTCGACCTGCGCCCCTACGCCGGGAAGCAGGCGCGGATCCAGATCGTCGACAACAACACCGCCGGCTGGGGCCACATCCTGGCCGACCGCTTCACCCTCGCGGACGCTCCCGCCAGGTCCGTCGTGCAGCGCGCCGACTGGGCCGACTACGGAAAGGACTACTACGCGGCCGTGTCCTGGGAGGACACCCCGGACGGCAAGCGGTACATGATCGGCTGGATGAACGACTGGGAGTACGGCGGGTCCGTCCCCACCTCCCCGTGGCGCGGCGCGCAGAGCATCCCCCGCGAGATGGCCCTGCGTACGGTCGACGGCCGGATCCAGCTGACCAGCCAGCCGGTGAAGAGCGTGGCCTCCCTGCGCACAGGGAAGGAGCTGACGGTGTCCGGCACCACCCTCACCAGCGCCTCCCGTTCCCTGGCCGGCCCCCTGGCCGACGGGAAGGCACTCGACATCGAGGCCACCTTCACCCCCGGGAGCGCCGAGCGCTTCGGCCTGAAGGTGCGCACCGGAGCCGACGGCCGGGAAACCGTCATCGGCTACGACACCACGACCCAGGAGCTGTACGTCGACCGCACCCACTCCGGCGCCGTGGGCTTCAGCAGCGCCTTCCCCGGAGTGCAGCGAGCCCCGCTCACGACCGAGAACGGCAAGGTGAAGCTGCGGATCCTGGTCGACTGGTCGTCCGTGGAGGTCTTCGGCGGCAGCGGCGAGGCCGTGATCACGGACCAGATCTTCCCCGACCCCGACGACCAGGGCGTGCAGGTCTTCGCCGAGAACGGCTCGGTGCGGCTGGACGAGGCCCTCGTCCGGCACCTCGGCTCCTACCGCGACTGACGCGGGCCGGGTCAGGGAAGTTCGGTCGCCGCTTCCGGTTCGGTCAGTACCGTGTGGATGCCCCGGGCCCGCAGGTCCTCGAGGATGCGCGGGTCCGCGGAGTCGTCCGTGACGAGGGTCCAGCCCTCGCGCAGCGGGGTCCACGCGTGGAAGGGACGGCGGCCGAGCTTCGCCGCGTGAGCGAGGACGTAGACGCGGTCGGCCCGCTGGGCCATCAGCTCCTTCAGCCTCGTCTGGCGCAGGTCGGCCTCGCAGATGCCGTGTTCGGCGGAGATGCCGTCGGTGCCGAGGAAGACACGGTCGAAGGTCATGCGTTCCAGGGCCGCCTCCGTGAGCGGTCCGACGAACCCCTGGCTGAGCGGGCGGAGTGTGCCACCAAGGCACTCCACATGGATCGTGTCCACGTCGGAGAGCGCCTGGAGCGCGGTCAGACCGGTGGTCGCGACGGTGATGTCCTTGACGGTACGCAGTTCATGGGCGAGCGCCCCGACCGTGGAGCCGGCGTCGAGCAGCAGGGTCTCGCCCGGCCTCACCTGCTCGGCCGCCCAGCGGGCGATGGCCCGCTTCGCCGGGAACGCCTCCCCGATCCGCTGGCGCAGCGAGGCCTCCGGGTGGGCGCTCAGTGCCATGGCGCCGCCGTAGGTGCGGGCGAGGCGGCCGTCGTGGGTGAGTTTGGCCAGGTCGCGGCGGATGGTAGAGGCGGTGACGCCGAACCGCGCGGACAGTTCCTCGACACTCGCCAGGCCGGTGGTGGTGGCGAGGTGGACGATCCGGTCGCGCCGGGCCTTGGAGCCGATCGAAGGCATCGGTGTGGGTTCCTCTGGTGTTCCGTGGTGCCCTGTCATGCGGTGCGGGTGCGCTACGCCCCGCCGCTCAGCCGGCGGCCGGGGCGGCGGACATCTCTGCGGCCTGACGCAGGGCCTCGACCATGCTACCGGCCTCGGCACGGCCCGTTCCGGCGATGTCGAAGGCGGTGCCGTGGTCGACGGAGGTGCGGATCACGGGCAGTCCGACGGTGAGGTTCACCCCGGTCTCGATGCCGAGGACCTTGACGGGACCGTGGCCCTGGTCGTGGTACATCGCGACGATGAGGTCGTAGTCGCCGCGCGAGGCGAGGAAGAACGCCGTGTCCGCGGGGAGCGGGCCGCGGGCGTCGATGCCGTCGGCGCGGAGCGTCTCCAACGCGGGGACGATCTTCGTCTCCTCCTCGCCGTAACCGAACAGGCCGTTCTCGCCGGCGTGCGGGTTGATGCCGCAGACGCCGATCACCGGCTGCGCGACCCCGGCGCGCACCATCGCCCTGTGGCCGCGGCGCACGGTGCGCTCCACCAGACCGGGCTCGATGCGGTGGACCGCGTCGATCAGTCCGATGTGCGTGGTGACGTGGATGACCTTCACCTTGGGCGTCGACAGCATCATCGACACCTCGTCCACGCCGGTGAGATGGGCCAGCAGTTCGGTGTGGCCGGGGAACCGATGGCCGGCGGCGTGCAGTGCCTCCTTGTTCAGCGGTGCCGTGCAGATGCCCTGCACCTCGCCGCGCAGCGCAAGGTCGGCGGCGACCCGCACGTACTGGTAGGCGGCGTCGCCGGCCACGGCGGACAGTTCGCCCCAGGGCAGGTCGGGGGGCAGCAGTCCGAGGTCCACGACGTTGATGCGTCCGGGGGTGAACTCCGCCTGTGCGGGATGCTCGACCGGCGCGATCTCGCAGGTGACGCCGAGGACGGACGCCGCCTGCCGCAGGCGTTGCGCGTCGCCCACGACCACGGGCCGGCAGCGGCGCAGGGTGTCCGGGTGCAGCAGCGCCGGCACGATCACCTCCGGGCCGATGCCGGCGCCGTCCCCCATGGTCACCGCGACGACCGGGAGTGCGCGTGCGCCGGGCTCGGTCCGCTCGGAGGTGGTGGGGGTGGGGACTGCGTTCACGGGGTCACTCCTGTGGGATCGGTCGGAACGTGTCGTACGGAACCGGGGCGCAGGGCCCGGGCGATGCGCAGCAGCGAGTCGGACTCGCCGTAGCTGCCGGGGCGGGTGACGACGGTGCGGCCGTCGGGGGCGTGGGAGAGCACCGCGCCGTGGTGGATCTGGCCGACGGGCCGCAGCCGGGTGACGCGCAGCGCGTCCAGGACCCGGCGGGCGGTCTCGCCCCCGGTGAGCACGAGGTCGCTGTCGTGTGCCGCCTCGGTGACGGTCTCGGCGAGCGCGGCGGCGAGCCGGCGGGCCTGCGCGGGGCTCGGCAGACCGACGATGCGGACGACGGTGACCCCACCGGCCCGGACGTCGAGCCGCCGCCGGGACCGCAGCAGCTCATGGGTGGTGAGCGGGATGTGGTGGGCGCCCTCCGCGACGAGGTGGGAGACCTGCTCGGCGGCGGACGGCTCGGCCGTGCCGACGACGACCAGCAGGGACCGCCCGCGCCCACCGCCTGCCGGCGGGGCGGTGGCGGTGCCGGGCACCCCGAGGGCACGGCCGAGTGCGCTCGCGAGGCCGCCCGTGCCCAGCATCCGCGCTCCCGGACCCAGCTCGAGCGCCGCCGCGGCGATCGCGTCGAGGTCGGAGTCGGTCTCCGCATCGCACACCGGGTGCCGTGCCTGCGCGAAATGCGCAGCCAGTGCGTCCCGCAGCGCGTGGCGCGCACCGCGGACGACGGAGAGCGGCACCGGTGCGGTCGGCACGTCCCCGAGCGCTTCTGCGACGGAACGCGGCACCGGCGGGGACTCGGCCTGCCAGGCGCGGGTCGCGTGCAGCGGAACACCCCGCAGCCGGACGACGCCGTCCCGCACGGTGCGTCCCGCCGCCGGCAGGGCGGTCGCGATCACCAGGCCCCGGCACCCGTCCGCGTAGGCGGCGGCCTCCGCGGCGAGGTTGCCCCGCAGGAGTGAGTCGACCTTCTTGAACAGCAGCGTGTCGGTAGGGGCCGAGCGGGTCGCGGCGCGCACCGCACGCGCCGCGTCGGCACCCGGCAGCTGCCGGGAGTCGAGGTCGACGACGAGCGCACGCCCGCGGTCCGGGAGCGGGGCCCGCCCGGGGACCGGCCCGAGCAGCAGATCGGCCGGCGGGCGCAACGCCACCGCGGTCTCGGCGGCCCCGGTCAGGTCGTCGGCGAGGGCCAGGACGCGAAGGTCGGCGGAGACGAGGGACACGGGCACCTCCTCGGACGGTCCGGGCGGACCGCCTCGAGCACCGATGATGACATGACATGCGCGATGTGCGCGAGACCTCTTGCGCACATCGCGCAATCGTGCGACCTTTTCCGGCGCGACACCGTTCGTTTCCCGCCTGCCAGGCCCGCCCCGGGTCACCGCGAGAGCCGCACGAACACCACGAGCCGGTCGCCCCCGGAACGCGAGAAGGTCGACGATGACCCCCACTTTTCGAAGCGCACCCCCGGACCGCCCACCCGGCGAGCCCCTCACCCGCCGCGCCCTGCTGCGCTGGACCGCTCTCGGCGGCACGGGTCTCGCCCTCGGCCCCCTGTCCGCCTGCGCCGGACCCACCGGAGCCCCCGGCCCCGGCACCCTCACCCTCGGCCTGAACCGATCGCTGGTGAGCCTGGACAACAAGCTCAACCAGTTCGACGCGGCGGTCACCGTGCAGCGCGCGGTGCGCCAGGCCCTCACCCGCATCGGACCCGGCATGAAACCGCAGCTCGTGCTCGCCGACCGCTTCACCATGAGCGAGCCGACCACCTGGAGCGTGCGGCTGCGCGACGGCGTGCGCTACTCCGACGGCAGCCCCGTCACCGTCGAGGACGTCGCCACCGCCCTGAAGATGTACGGCGAGGTCAACGGTTCCTTCCTCCTCGGCCTGTTCCCGGAGCTGCCACGCGTGGAGAAGACCGGCGAGCGCACCTTCCTCCTGCGCACCGAGCGTCCCGTACCCGGCCTCGATCTGCTGATGGCCAACATCCACATCACCCCGGCCGCGGCCAACCGGCCCGAGGAACTCCAGCGGGGCGTCGGCTCGGGCCCGTACACGGTCGTGAAGGCGGACAGCGGAGCCGGTGAGTACACACTCGCCCGCAACACCCGCTACTGGGGACGCCGCCCGTACGTCGACACGGTCCAGGTCCGTTTCGTGCCCGAGGAGTCCAGCCGGGTCATCGCCCTGCGCAGCGGGGAGCTGGACGTCGTGGACACCCTCACCCCGGACTCCGCCGAACAGCTGACCGGCCTGCCCGGCGTCGCCCTCCAGGAGACCTCCGGGACACGGATCTGCCAGCTCTTCTACAACTTCCGCAAGAAGCGGGACCACCCGCTCGCCGACGCCCGGGTCCGCCGCGCCCTCGGCCTCGCCGTGGACGGCGGCTCCTTGATCAAGGACGTCCTCACCGACTCCGCCGAGGAAGCCAGGGGAGTCGTGCCGCTGTCGCTCGAAGGCGCCGTGGAGACAGGGGAGTTCACCTACGACCCCGGCCGCGCCCGGGCACGGCTGAAGGCCCTGGGCGCGGACGGGCTGCGGATCCGGATCATCTGGGAGTCCGGGGAGTTCGCCGCCGACAGCTCCGTCATGGAAGCCGTCGCCGACATGTTCCGGGACATCGGCGTACGCGCCTCGCTCCTGGAGTTCGAGCCCGGCGGCGACATCCTGAAATGGCGACAGGGGCGCGGCGGCGACTGGGACGTCATCGGCAACGGCTACCCGGGCCCCACCGGCCAGGCCCTCACCTCCCTGCAGGGCATGTACGGCGGCACGGCCGAGAAGGAACGCACCCGGGACACCTACATGGGCTACGTCGTCCCCGACGTCCAGCGCCGGCTCGCCGACGCCGCCACCGAGACCGACGCCGCCGAGCGCGACCGCAAGCTCGCCGCCGTCCAGCACGCGGTCTGGGACACCTGGCCCATGCTGTGGGCGTTCGCGCCCAAGACACTGCTGGCCCGCCGCGACCGCGTACGCGATCTGGGCCTGCTGCAGCTCAACTCCTACGACCTGTCCGCCGTACGGCTGGAGGGCTGAGCAGTGCCGACCTACCTCCTGCGCCGTATCGGCCAGAGCCTGCTGGCGATCTTCCTCACCCTGACCACCGTCTTCCTGCTGGTGCGACTCGCGCCCGGCGACCCGGCCGCCGCCTACGCCGCACCGACCGCCACCACCGCCGAACTCGACCGCATCCGCGCACAGTTCGGCCTCGACGACCCCCTCGTCAACCAGTACGGGATCTTCCTGCGCGACCTGTTCACCGGCGATCTCGGCACCAGCTACTCCTTCCACGCGCCGGCTTTCGACGTGGTCATGGACCGGATGCCCTACACGATCACCCTGGCGGTCGCCGCGATCACCGTCACCGCGCTGGTCGCCGTACCGCTCGGCGTCTGGATGGCCCGACGGGCCGACAGCAAACGGGAGTTGGGCGCCAACGTCCTGACCGTCACCGGCCAGTCGATGCCCGACTTCTGGACCGGGGTGATGCTGCTGACCCTGTTCTCCGTCCTGCTGCCGGTGCTGCCCGCCTCCGGGTTCACCACATGGAGCGGCCTGGTCCTGCCGACCGTGACCGTGGCGGTCCTCCAACTCGCCCTCGTCTCCCGGCTGGTGCGCCGCGAGATGGTCACCGCGCTCGCCGCCCCGTACACCACCGTCGCCCGCTCCCGCGGGGTCTCCGAGCGGGCCCTGACCTGGCGCTACGGCCTGCGGAACTCCGCCGTGCCCCTGGTGACCGCCCTCGGCACGCGTTTCGCCGCCCTGCTCAACGGCGTCGTGGTCGTCGAGGTCGTCTTCGGCTGGCCCGGCGTCGGCTCGCTCGTCGTCCGCGCCCTCGCCACCCGCGACTACCCGCTCATCCAGGCCACCGTCCTGGTCACCGCGACCCTCGCCATCCTCGTCCAGCTCCTCGTCGACCTCGCCTACCCGCTGCTCGACCCGCGGGTACGCCTCGGAAAGGCGGCCTGACCCATGACCGGTACGGTTGTCGGCCCCGAGCGGCCGAGCGCGGTCACCCCGCGCGACCTGGCCCGTGCCACCGCTACCCGGCAGCGGCGCAGCGCGCGCTTCAAGATCTGGGCCGGCGCCGTGTGCACCGCCCTCGTCGTCCTGCCGGTGCTCCTGGCAGGCCTGCTGCCCCTGCCCGACGCCAACGCGCAGGACCTGTCGAAGCGCAGACTGCCCCCGCTCAGCGACGGGCACCTGTTCGGCACCGACCAGCTCGGGCGCGATCTGCTCTCCCGCATCCTCCACGGCGGCCAGGTCTCCCTGTCGGTCGGCGTCCTCGCCGTCCTGGTCTCCGGGCTCATCGGCCTCGCCGCCGGGGCGGCGGCCGGCTTCTTCGGCGGCTGGGTCGACGCCCTCGTGTCCCGCTTCCTGGAAGCCCAACTGGCCCTGCCACTGCTGATGATGCTGCTCCTCGTGGTCGCCCTGTTCGGGCCCTCGGTCACCGTGATCACCTGCGTGATCGCCGTCGCCCAGTGGCCGGAGGTGGCCCGCCTGACCCGCTCCCTGGTCCTGGTGGAGCGGGAGAAACCGTACGTCGCCGCCGCCCGGGTGCTGGGCCTGCGCGGCTGGTCCGTGCTGGCCCGCCATGTCGTCCCGAACATCGTCCGCCCGGTGAGCCTGGTCGTCCTGCTCCTGCTCGCCCAGGCCGTCCTGCTGGAGAGCGCGCTCAGTTTCCTCGGGGCCGGTCCCCAGCGGCCCTTCGCCACCTGGGGCCGGATCATCTCCGACGGCCAGGCCTACCTCACCACCTCGTGGTGGCTGGTCACCCTGCCCGGACTGGTGATCGCGCTGCTGGTGGTCGGCGTCAACCTGCTCGGGGACGGACTGCGGGACCGCACCCGCCGCCGGAAGGGAGCACGCGCATGACCGGGCGAACGCCGCTGCTCGACGTACGGGACCTCCAGATCGAACTCATCACCGCGCACGGCGTCGTACGGGCCGTCGACGGAGTGAGCTTCACCGTCGGCGAGGGGGAGACCGTCACGCTCATCGGTGAATCGGGATCCGGCAAGTCGACCACGGCGATGGGCGTCCTGGGGCTGCTCCCCGAGGGACTCGCCGTGCTGTCCGGCAGCGTCCGCATCGCCGGACAGGACGTCGTCGCCGAACCGGACGCGGCGCGCCGGGTGCGCGGGCGCACGGTCTCCCTGATCCCGCAGGACCCGATGACCGCGCTCAGCCCGGTCCACACCATCGGCCGGCAACTCGGCGACGCCATCCGGCTGCGCCACCCCGCACTGTCGCGCACCCAGGCCCGGGAGAAGGGGATCGACCTGCTCACCCAGGTGCGCATCACCCAGCCCGAGACCCGCTGGAAGGCCTATCCGCACCAGTTCTCCGGCGGCATGCTGCAGCGCATCCTCATCGCCATCGCACTGGCCGGGGAGCCGGAGCTCCTGGTCGCCGACGAGCCCACCTCCGCCCTCGACGCCACCGTCCAGGCGAGCGTCCTCGACCTGCTGATGGAACTCCAGGAACGCACCGGCATCGGCATCCTGATGATCACCCACGATCTGGGCGTGGCCCGGCTCGTCTCCGACCGCATCCACGTCATGAAGGACGGCCGCTTCGTCGAGTCCGGCCCCGCCGACCGGATCGTCGACCGGCCCGCGGAGCCGTACACGCGTGCCCTCCTCGCCGCCGTACCCCGCCTCGGCGCCTGGGACGAGGACGAGCCCGCCACCCAGGGGGCGGCCTCGTGACCGGGCCGGACACACAGGGAGCAGCCCCGATGACCGAAGAACACCCCCTGTTGTCCGTCGAGGACCTGGTCGTCGAGTACCCGACGGCGCACGGCCCCTTCCGCGCCGTCGACCAGGTCGGATTCCAGCTGCGGCGCGGCGGCTCGCTCGCCGTGGTCGGGGAGTCCGGCTGCGGCAAGTCCACGCTCGCCCGCGCCCTCGTCCGCCTGCTCAAGCCGCTCTCGGGCCGTATCGTCCTGGACGGCACGGACATCGCCGCCCTGCCGGAACGCAGGCTGCGCCCGCTGCGCCGGCGCGTCCAGATGGTCTTCCAGGACCCCTACGGCTCCCTGGACCCGCATCTGACCGCGCAGCAGATCGTCGCCGAGCCGCTGCGGCTGGCCGGCGTGTCCGACCGGACCGAACGGGCCCGTCGGGCAGCCGAGTTGATCGATCAGGTCGGTCTGCCCTCCTCCGCGCTGCACCGGCACCCGGCCGACTTCTCCGGCGGCCAGCGCCAGCGCATCGGCATCGCCCGCGCCCTCGCCTCCCGCCCCGACCTGCTGGTGTGCGACGAGGCGACGTCCGCCCTCGACGTCTCCGTCCAGGCCCAAGTGCTCTCCCTGCTCAGGGACTTGCAGGCGGAGACCGGAATCGCCTACCTCGTCATCGCGCACCACCTCGGCGTCGTGCGCGAGATCAGCACCGAGGTCGTGGTGATGCGGGCCGGCCGCACCGTCGAGACCGGCCGGACCGCGGACGTCCTCGCCGCCCCCGCCGACCCGTACACCCGCGCCCTGCGCCGCGCCGCCCTCGACCCCACCGCGATGCGCGGCCTGAAACCGCGCCACGTCCTGGAAGGAAGCTCCTCGTGACCACCGGCATCCCCCTGCCGACCGGCCGGGTACCGCTGTCCCGGCTGGTGCTCGGCACCATGACCTTCGGCGACACCGTCGGCCGCGACACGGCCGCCGCCATGCTCGACATGGCCCTGGACGCCGGGATCACCGGCGTCGACACCGCCAACGGGTACGCGGGCGGCGACAGCGAGCGCCTCCTCGGCGAACTGCTGCCGGGCCGCCGCGACCGGATCGTGCTGGCCACCAAGGCCGGCATCCCCCACCCCGACCAGGGCGACCACCACCCCCTGTCGCCCGCCGGACTGCGCGCCGCCCTCGAAGGCAGCCTCAAGCGCCTCGGCACCGACCACGTCGACGTCTTCTACCTCCACCAGCCGGACCGCGCGACCCCGCCGGCCGACACCCTCGCCACCGTGGCCGAGTTCGCCGCCGAGGGAAAGATCGGCGCGCTGGGCGTGTCGAACTTCGCCGCCTGGCAGATCTCCGAACTCGTCCGCACCGCCGACGAGGTGGGCGCTCCCCGGCCCCTGGTGGCCCAGCAGCTCCACAACCTGCTGGCCCGCCGCATCGAGGAGGAGTACACCGAGTACGCGGCGACGACCGGGCTGCGCACCATGGTCTACAACCCCCTGGGCGGCGGCCTCCTGACCGGCCGTCACCACTTCACGGCGCTGCCGGACTCCGGCCGGTTCGGCGACTCCCGGCTGGCCGCGATGTACCGCGAACGCTACTGGGCCGAAGGCCTGTTCACCACGGTGTCGGAACTGACCGCGGTGGCCGACGCGGCCGGCCTCCCCCTCACCGAACTGGCCCTGCGCTGGCTGCTCGACCGCCGGTCCACCGACGCCCTGCTCCTCGGCGGCTCCAGGACCGACCACCTGGCCGCCAACATCGCCGCCGCCGCACAGGGGCCGCTGCCGGCCGACGTCACCGCGGCCTGCGAGGAGATCGGCGCCCGGCTGCGCGGCCCGATGCCCGCCTACAACCGCTGACCGCTCCAGGAGGCTCCCCTTGCCGCACTCCCGTACCCCCGCCGAGTTCACCGCGGACCTGCGCGCCCGCCGTCGCCTCGTCGGCTACTGGTCCCTCATCGACGCACCGGTCGCCGCCGAGCGACTGGCCCGGGTCGGCTACGACTACCTGGCCTTCGACGCCCAGCACGGTCTGTTCGGCTACCAGGGCATGCTGAACAACCTGCTCGCCACCGACACCAAGGGCTCCACCGCCGTCGGCGCCGTACGCGTGGAGGCCAACGACGCCACCTGCATCGGCCGCGCCCTGGACGCCGGCGCCACCGCCGTCATCGTCCCCCTCGTGAACACCGCCGCCGACGCCGCACGCGCGGTCGCCGCGGTGCGCTACCCGCCGCTGGGCATCCGCTCCTACGGCCCGATGCGCGCCCAGCTCCGCATCGGCCCCGACCCGGCCGACACCCACGACGCCACCGCCGTCCTGGCGATGATCGAGACCGCCGACGGCCTCGCGAACGTCGAGGACATCTGCGCAGTCCCCGGGCTGGACGGCATCTACGTCGGACCCTCCGACCTGCGCCTCGCCCTCGGCGGCGGCACCACCCGCGACCCCGCCGTACAGGACGACTTCGAGGCCGCGCTGCAGCGGATCCGCAAGGCCGCCGAGACCGCCGGGATCGCCGCCGGCATCCACACCCCCGACGGGGACGGCGCGGCCCGCAGGCTCGCCGAGGGCTTCACCTTCGCCTCCGTCGCCTGCGACCTCGTCCACCTCCAGCAGATCGCCGCGCACCACCTCCGTACCGCCCAGGGCTGACCAGCGACCGACCCCCGTCCCCCGAGATCCGAGGAACTCCCTTGAGCCCCGTGCAGGAACCCCAGGCCGCCCCCTCGACGCCGAGCCCCGCACCCCCGCCGCGACCCGACGGCGTGGTCAGGCCCCGGCCCGACGACCCGGCCCGCCGGGAGGCCTTCCTCCCCGCGCCGGCCGTCCAGAACCACGCGGCCAACCTGGCGCTGCTGCCCGACGGGGATCTGGCGTGCGTATGGTTCGGCGGCACGCAGGAGGGCGTGTCCGACATCCGCGTCTGGCTCTCCCGCCTGGACGGCGCCACCGACCGCTGGTCGGACCCGGTCCCGTTGTCCGACGACGACGCCCGGTCCGAACAGAACCCCGTGCTCTTCACCGCACCGCACGGCGAGGTGTGGCTCCTGCACACCGCCCAGCGGGCGGGGCACCAGGACACCGCCGAGGTACGTCTGCGGGTGTCGACGGACTCCGCCCGCACCTGGTCGCCGCCGCGCACCCTGTTCCCCGCGGACGACACGGGCGGTGTGTTCGTCCGCCAGCCGGTGGTCGTGCTGGAGTCGGGCCGCCTGCTGCTGCCGGTCTTCCGGTGCGTGAGCGTCCCCGGCCGCGCCTGGAGCGGCGACCACGACACCAGCTCGGTCATGATCAGCGACGACGCCGGGCGGACATGGCGGGAGCGGCCCGTGCCGGACAGCGAGGGCGCCGTCCACATGAACATCCAGGCCCTCGCCGACGGCACCCTGCTGGCCCTCTTCCGCAGCCGCCGCGCCGACCACGTCCTCCTCTCCCGCTCGTCCGACGCCGGCGAGACCTGGACCCCGCCCCGTCCCACCGCACTGCCGAACAACAACAGCTCCCTCCAGTACGTCCGCCTGGCCGACGGCCGCCTGGCACTCGTCCACAACCACAGCAGCGCCGCCGACGCGACGGCCCGACGCCTCTCCCTCTACGACGAGATCGACGACGACGGCCTGGCAACGGCCCCGTCCGCCCCACCCCAGGACCCGCCCGGCAGCGCCTTCTGGGGAGCCCCGCGCGCCCCCATGACCCTGTCCCTCTCGCCGGACGACGGGACCACCTGGCCCGTCACCCGCGACCTGGAGACCGGCGACGGCCACTGCCTGACCAACAACTCACGGGACCGGCTCAACCGCGAGTTCTCCTACCCGTCGATCCTCCAGACGGCCGACGGCACGCTGCACCTCGCCTACACCTACTGGCGCCAGACGATCAAGTACGTCCGGGTCCGTCCGGACTGGGCCGATGGATCCTGAGCCGGTACGGGGGACAGCCCGGCACGCCCTGGTGACCGGTGTGAGTTCCGGCATCGGCGCGGCCGTCACCGCACGGCTGCTCGCCGAGGGGTGGACCGTCACCGGTATGAGCAGGACACCGCCCAGTCCCCGCCCGGGACTGGCGTGGCTGCCGGCCGACCTGAGCCACGCCGACCCGTTGCCCGAGACCCTCCGGGCGGTCACCTCGCTCGACGCGGTCGTGCACGCCGCCGGACTCCAGCGCACGGCACCGCTCGGCCGGCTCTCGGCGGGCGAGGGCGCGCTGATGTGGCAGGTGCACGTGCAGACGGCCTGCGTCCTGCTCGACACGGTCGTCGACCGCCTCCGTGACGGAGGCCGGATCGTCCTCGTCGGCAGCCGCACCATGACCGGCGTACCGGGCAAGAGCCAGTACGCGGCGTCCAAGGCGGCCCTCTCGGCGCTGGCCCGCTCATGGGCGGCCGAACTCGCCCCCCGGCGCGTGACGGTGAACGTGGTGGCGCCCGGTCCGACCGACACCCCGATGCTGCGCGACCCGGGCCGCGCCCGCACCCCTCCTGTGACACCGCCGCTGGGACGTCTGATCGACCCCGCGGAGATCGCCGGCCTGACCTCCTTCCTGCTGGGGCCGGACGGCCGGTCCGTGACCGGTCAGACCTGGGTCGTCTGCGGCGGTTCGTCGCTGTGAGCGGCCGCTCGGAGGCGGGGTCAAAAGTGATGTCCCGCAAGGATGTTGAAGTCATGCTCCACGAGGTCCATACGGCTGCGCCGGGCGACCCGCGAGGCGCGCCGTCGCACGCGTGCCGCACCCGCATGTGATCGGCGCCCACGACCTGGTCGAGTCCGAGGACCGGCTGTGGATCATCATGCAACTGCTCGACGCGCTGGAGGCCGTGCACGCCGTCGGCACCCTGCACCGCGACGTCGAACCCGCCAACGTCCTGCTGCGGCGCGACGGCAGCGCCGCCCTCACCGACTTCGGCATCGCGGCCCTGGACGACGGCGACTTCCTCACCGGCAACCCTCGCCACGGTGTGCGGCGGACAGTCCCCGTTCCGCAGGCCGGCGAGTCCCGCGATCCTGCACGCGGTGGCGTACGAGGAGCCGGTCCTGACGGAGCGGCTCGGCCCGCTGCGCCCGGTCGTCGAGGGACTGCGCAAGTCCCCGCAGGAGCGCCCGTCGGCGGCCGTCGTGCGTTCCGCGCTCCAGCGCGTCGCGGCGGTCCGTTGGCCGACGCGGACACCGTGACCAGGGGCCGGCCGGGCACCGTCGGGCACGAGGAGGCGCCGACGCCGACGGCCGGCACCACGCCGGCTGCGCCCTCGGGGGGCCGGAGGCTGCTGGGTTGGGCAGCGGTGGCGGCCGCCGCCGTGGGCGGTCTGTTCCTCACGGGGGTGCTGCCGTTGCAGGAGGACCCGAAGACGACGACCGTCAGCCAGGTCGTCCAGTCGGGGACCGGCCGGCAGGCCGTGAGCGGCCTCACCGTGCAGCGGGGAGACCAGGTCACGGTGCGCTTCGTCGCGGGGAAGTGGACGGCCGACCACCGCAACATGCCGATGACCGGCCCGGCCGGTTACGACAGGTCAAGTCCACGGCGCCGTTCGGAGCCCTGCCGGCGGTCCTCGCGGGCGTCAAGGACGCTGCTGACCGTGCGTGTGCGGGTGACGCACGGAGGTTGAGCCGCGCGCCTGTCGGCATGCTCAGGGCTGCTTCGCGACGTCCTTCACCGAAGTCGGGCCCAGTTGCTTGGCGCTGGCGTACTCCGGCATCGTCATGGGCTTGTCGAACAGGAAGAACGACTGGTTCGTGCCGACCGTGAACTCCATGTACGCGCCCGTCGTGGCGTCGAAACCGTAGTAGGCGTTGCAGGTGGAACCCGTCGTGTACGTGCCGTCCATACCGGGCTGGGCGAGGACCGCGATGCCGCTGTCGGAGTGCTCCACCTTCTCCGTCGGCGTGAGCATCTTGCAGCGCGGCACCGGCAGGCCCTTCATGATGAAGTACCCGTACTCGCCGTTGGCGTTCTGGATGTAGACGTACGAGAGTTTGCCCCGCTTCCCCCACGTCTTGATCCACTGGTTGATCGCTTCACGGGTCGGCGAGTACTCCATGCGGCCCGCCGGCTGCTGGGCCACGAGGTGGTCGTAGTTGTCCTGCTTGGCCTTGTTCTCCTTGTCCTGGCTGGTGTCGCTGGTGCAGGACGTCAGAGCGAGGCCCACGACGAGCGCGATGACGGCGGCCAGGGCCATGCGTGCGAACTTCTTCATGCGGTGCTGCCCTCTTCCCTGGACGAGACGGGGATCAGTTGGTGCACGTCGTGCGCTTGGCGGTGACATCCAGCCGGTACGGCAGATCCTTGTCACGGAAGGGCGCGCGGTGCTCCTGCGCGGCCTTCGAGTTGTAGTCGTTGACCGACTCGATCCGCGTGGCCTTCAGCGCGGTGATCGACTGGTCGATCTGCGTCGTGCGCGTCTCCGAAGCGGTCTTCCGCTCCTCCTGGAGCGCCTGGATCGTCCCTTCGGCGTTCTGCACGGCCTCGCACAGATCGAAGAACTCCTCGTACGTGGTCTGACGGAACTCGCCCGAGCCGACGGTGTTCTCGCGCTCCTCCGCCTCACCGCGGAACGGGGCGGTGATCCACGCCGCGCTGCCGAAGGCGAACACCCCGATCACGTACAACACCGCCAAGCCGATGACCCCGCCCACGGCCCAAGCCCCTAACCGTGCCCCCTCGCGCAGCTGCCCCATGACCATCCCCCTTCACAGGTGGTTCCGCGGTGGAACCACCTCCCGCGAACGAGGACACGGCACCCGGCGAAACGGTTCCGCCGCCCCATGGTTCGCTACCACCCGGAGACAGTCCCCGAGATCATGACTGATGTGTCTTTGATGGTTTTCCGAGGATTGACCGACAGGTGTTCCGCGCCGAAGAATTCCAGGAAAACTGGAATTATCGGGGACGTAGAAAAATGACGACTGAGGGATTGCTGGCCACCTGTTGGACGACCGCGGGTGACGCCGAGCCCGGCAGCGGCGACGAGCGCAGCCCGCTCGGTCTGCGGGAGCGGGCGGAAGCCGCCGGCGCCGCCGGATTCACGGGCTTCGGGCTGCTGTACCCGGACCTGGTGGAGGCCGAGCGCACCTACGGCCTCGCGGGTATCCGATCCCTCTTCGAGGACAACGGGCTCCGCCACGTCGAGCTCGAGTTCATCACCGACTGGTGGAACGGCGTGTCCCGGGACACCGCGGCGGACGCCGTCCGCCGACACCTCCTGACGGCCGCCGAGGCACTCGGCGCACGGCACATCAAGGTCGGCCCCGATGTCGAGGACCGTCCCTGGGAACTCGACGTCTGGGCCGAGGAGTTCGCCGCGCTGGCGGCACAGGCCGACGAGGCGGGCGCGCGGCTCGGCGTCGAGTTCCTGCCCTGGTCGAACCTCAAGACCGTGCACGACGGCCTCCGGCTCGTCGAGGCGGCCGGGCATCCGGCGGGCGGCCTCATCATCGACGTCTGGCACACCGAGCGCGCCGGCACGGCACCCGCAGAGCTGGCGAAGGTGCCCGGTTCCCGCATCGTGGGCGTGGAACTCGACGACGCCGACGCCGTCGTCCTCGGCACCCTCTTCGAAGACACCGTCCGGCGGCGCCGCCTGTGCGGCGAAGGCTCCTTCGACCTGCCCGGAATCATCACCGCGCTCCGTACGGCCGGCTGGTCGGGCCCCTGGGGAGTGGAGATCCTCTCCGACACACACCGTGCGCTTCCCGTGCGAGAGGCGACGCAGAAGGCGTACCGCACCGCCGCGGCGCTGCTGTGACAAGAACTGCTCGCACGTCGGCGTTTGTCACCTCGCCGACGCTGAGAAATATCGGGGGAGTGGCCTCGAAATGAAATTCCTGAATTCACCCTTGATGCAGAAATGAAGGACCCGTACGCGGCCGGACGGGGAATCCGGCCGCCTCGTAGCACGCGTCGACGAGCCGCATGCCGGTCAGCGCGTCTGCGGCGTCGAGCACCAGCGGAGCCCCGTCGCGCAGATGCGCGGTGAAGGCCTCCAACTGGTAGGTGTACGAGGACCTTCGGCCGAGTTCCTCGGTGCGCTCACCGGCGGCTGTCCGCACCACCACCCGGTCGTCCAGGTGCGGTTGCACGAAGTTCGTCGCTGTGGCCTCGCCCCGCGTGCCCACGACGCGACAGCTCATCCGCCACGTGTGGTACGCCATGTGGCAGCGGGCGCTGCCGGTGACACCGCCCGGGAACTCCAGATCGGCGTACAGCCACTCGTCGACGCCCGGAGCCCCCTCCCGCTCCCCACCGCGCGCGGCGATCAGCCGCGGGGCGCCGCCGGCCCAGGGGGCGAGCATCCGCAGCGCGTGCAGGCTGTAGCACCCGAGATCCATCAGCGCGCCGCCGGCCAGCGGAAACGACCACCGTACGTCGTCGGCCGACGGCGCCGGCATCGCGACCATCGCCTCGACGTGCCGGAGCTCGCCCAACTCCCCGTCGGCCAGCAGCTCATGCAGCCGCCGGGTCACCGGATGGAACAGGTAGTGGAAGCCCTCCATGAACACGGTGCCCGCCCGGGCGACGGCCTCGCCGACCTCGGCCGCCTCCTCCGCGTTGCTCGCGGACGGCTTCTCGGTGAGGACGTGCTTTCCCGCGGCGAGGGCGGCCAGGTTCCAGGGCCCGTGCAGGCTGTTGGCCAAGGGGTTGTAGACGACCTCGACGTCGGGGTCGGCGACCAGGTCGGCGTAGGAGTCGGCCACCCGCTCGACGCCGTGCGCGGCGGCGAACGCCGCGGCGCGGTCGCGGTCGCGTGCGGCCACCGCGACCAGGCGATGGCCACAGGTACGGGCCGGCTTCACGAGGGAGAGCTCGGTGATCCGGGCCGCGCCCAGGACGCCGATCCGCAGGGGCTCGCGCGTGGTCATGTGCCTGCTTTCTTGCCGGTCTCGACGGCTCAGCCCTGGCCGCCGAAGACGATCTGGTCGCAGTCGATCACCGAGCCGGTCATCACACCGCTGCGATCGGAGAGGAGGAAGACCACGAAGCCGGCGATCTCGTCGACCTGCCCGAGCTTGCCCATGGGCAGGGCCGCGGCGGCCTGTTCCCGCCAGTCGTCCTGCGCGCCGTGAAAGGCTCGCTGCGTGGCGTCCTCGCCCTCGGTGTCCGTCCAGCCGATGTTGAGGTCGTTGATCCGGATGCGGTCCCAGCGGTGGGCGTGGGCGGCGTTGCGGGTCAGTCCGGCCAGACCGGCTTTGGCCGCGGAGTAGGGCGCCAGGTCGGGCGGCCCGCCGTGGGCGCAGTTGGACCCGATGTTGACTATGGTGCCCGGCGCCTGACGCGCCGTCATGTCGGCCACCGCCGCCTGCATCGCGAAGAACGGCGCGCGCAGGTTGATCGCGATGTGCTGGTCGAACAGTTCCGGCGTGGTGTCCAGCAGCGAGCCGCGCGACGTCAGCCCGGCCGCGTTGACCAGGCAGTCGATGCGCCCATGAGCGTTCACGGTCCGTACGACGCTGTCGCGTGCCTGTGCCGGATCGGCGAGGTCGGCCCGTACGAAGTGCGCGCCGGTGTCCGCGGCCAGCTTCTCGCCCACGTCGGCCCGGCGGCCGGTGAAGACGACGGTCGCGCCCTCCTGGACGGCTGCCCGCACGACTCCGGCGCCGACGCCCTGGCTGCCGCCGTTGACGAGGAGGACCTTGTCCTCGAGCAGTCCCATCAGTGCTGTGTCCTTTCGCGGTTCCTGCCTCCTGCCAGTCTTGAGAACCCGAACCCGTCATTCAATCCTCGGCAGTGCATCAAAACTCCATCATCGCCCCGCCCCGACGACCGGGCGCGAGACCCCGCTCTTCGGCGATGTCCGGGGAACGCGTCGGCTCTGAGGCCCGGCGCCGCGGTCTCCGGAGCGAAACGGCCCAGGTGGGCGGCGGCTTCCCGCGCCATGCGGCGTACCACGTCACCCGCGGGCAGGATCTCGCGTACCAGCCCGACCGCCTACGGTCCCGGCACTCCTCGCGAGGGATACGACTCGCACCAGTCGACCCGGCGATGTCCGAGCTGCTGGCCCTGTACGAGGCGTCGCGCGGCCGTGCGCGCGAAGAGGCCGCGGCCCTGGCCAAGCGGCTGGCGGTCCGCTCGGCGAGACCGCGTGAGCACACCCCTGCCGGTCAAGGCGTCACATCGGTCCGGACTCGCCCAGTTCCAGCATGAGCGTGTCCACTTGACGGGGAGTCAGCGCCTGTACGGGCAACGGGTGCGCGGCTTCCGCGCGCAGTCCGTCCAGGAGGAAGCCGATGCTGCGGCGCCAGGCCTGCGGGGCCGCGTCCGCGGTGTGCCGGACGAGCATCGCCGTGGACCACCAGACGAAGAGCATGTCCTCGCGGGTGAAGTCGGCCCGCAGGGCACCCGCCCGCTGGGCCCGCTCGATGATCTGCCGCTCCCGGTCCGCGGTCACCTGGCACACCACCGCCAGCTGCTCGGCGGCGTACCGACGGGAGATCACGTCGTTCAGCGCGGGATCGGACGCCTGGACCCGGCAGACGTCCTCGACGTAGCCCGCGAAGCCCTCCCAGGGGTCCTCGCAGGCCAACGCCTTCTCCACCACCTTGTCCAGCGTGTCCTTGGCGAGGTCCGGCATGACCGCGTCGATCAGCGCCTCACGCGAGCCGAACCGGTTGTACAGCGTGCCCGTGCTGACCCCGGCCCGCTGCGCGATCTCCTCCAGCGGCGCGTGCAGCCCCTTCTCCCGGAAGACCTCGACGGCGGCCGCCTTGAGCTTCTCGATGTTGCGGCGCGCGTCCGCACGCAGGCCGGCTTTCGCCATGGAACCCTCCTCGCAACTTGACGCTGCCGCCAAGTTTAGTGCCCCGGGGAACGCGGCGACGCCACTGGTGGCGTGCGGGGTGCTCCAGCGCATCGCGTGGTCGGATCGGGACACCCGGATACGCTGAGGGGCAGGCCATCGGCGAGGGAAGAGAAGGACCATGGTGGCGGGTGCAGCGCGCGAACGGGCGCGGACGACACGGGGCGGTCAGGGCGCTGCGCGTGACGCACGCCCCGTGGTCAGCCGTCGCCGGGAGTTCGGTCATGTCAGCGAGCGGTCGCTGCTGATGACCGTGCTGGGCGAGTGGTGCGGGGAGGCGGCCGGCATCCGGATGTTCGCCCCGGCGCAGAACACCATCTCCTTGGCACTGGTCAGCACCACCGAGCAGACCTCGGGATGCTCGAACCGCAGCCGCTGCAGCGCGTCGTACAGCTCGATGTCCACGCCCAGGTCGTAGGAGTTGAGCTTCAGCTCGTAGCCGGGGACCAGACCGCCCTGCTCGTCGACGTCCATCTCCAGCCAGGCGACCTCAACTGTGAAGTACGTCAAGCTTATGTAGAACATGGATCGGACGCGCGACACGGGGGCCCGCAGGTGTTCAGGCTGCGGAGCGCCGTGCCAGATCCTCCAGCAGGGCCACCGTCCGGTCGGCGTGCTCGTACGGAACAAACAGGTGGTCGTGATGGAACCCGGCGACGACATTGCAGCTCAGGCCGGCGTCGGCGAGCTCCCGTGAGATCGCGGCGGTCAGCCCGACCGCCTCCAGGGCGGAGTGGACGCGCAAGGTGATCCAGCCGGCCACGTAGTCGTAGGCCAACCCCGCCGCATCCGCCTCTTCGAGCGGCACCACCAGGGTCAGGCCCTCCTGCTCGGCGACCGTGACCACGGGGACGACTCCGGAGGGCACACCGCCCACGACGGTGGTGAACACATAGCGGCCGGCATTCAGTTCGGGACGCATGCCGCTGAGCAGTTTCCGCAGATCACTTTCACCGGCCATGACTACTTCCTTCGTGGTCACCGTGCAGAGTCCACCGTTCAGCACGTACTCCGTGCCGTCGGCGGTTCGCCGGCCCAGGCGCGGCCCAGCAGGTCGGTGAGGCCGTCCGCGGTGACCTGTCGCGGGTTGGCGTAGGGGTGGGCCAGCACCTGTTCGGCGATCCGGCCGATCGCGGCCTTCTCCATGCCGAGTTCGCGCAGCGAGGCGGGGGCGCCCAGGCGCCGGGCGAGCCCCCACAGCGCGGTGGCCGGGTCGTCGTCCCCGCCCAGCGCCCGTCGGAGCGCCGCGACGGCATCGGGGGCGGCGGCCTGGTTGTACGCGAGGGCGTGCGGCAGGACGACCGTGTGCGTCTCGGCGTGCGGCAGGTCGAGGGTGCCGCCGAGGGCGTGACACAGCTTGTGGTGCAGGGACATCGTGGTGGCGCCGAGACAGGAACCGCACAGCCACGCCCCGTACTGGGCGTCCGCCCGGGCCGGGAGATCCTTGCCGTCCGCCGCGACCGCGGGGAGGGCGGCGGCGAGGGCGCGCACTCCTTCCTCGGCCATCAGGCTGATGATCGGAGAGGCGTCCGGGGCGTAGAGGGCCTCGACGGCGTGCGCGATCGCGTTCATGCCACTGGTCACCGAGACGGCCGCAGGAAGGCCCAGCGTGAGCTCGGGGTCGTAGAGCACGCTGACGGGCAGCACCCGCAGGTCCTTGCCCGTGCGCTTGCGACCGTCCTCGGTCAGCCCCCACACGGAGGTCATCTCCGAACCGGCGTATGTCGTGGGTACGGCGATGATCTTCAGACCGAGTTCCAGGGCGATCGCCTTGCCGAGCCCGATCGCCGAGCCGCCGCCGACCGCGACACAGCCGTCGGCCCCCAGCTCCGCCACCCGGTCACGGGCCGCGGCGGCGGACTCGACGGGAACATGCATACGGGCGTGCGGGTGGACGCCCGCGGAACGGTCGCCGATCAGCTGGGCCACGGCCTCACCGAGCGCTTCCCGCGACGGGGAACACAGGACCAGGACACGCTTGAGCCCGGCCGCGTCGATCTCGTCGGGCAGCCGGCTGAGCACGCCGGGTCCCATCACCACGCGCTGGGGCAGCGACTGGTGGGTGAAGCTGCGGGCCCGGCTCATCGCCGGGCCTCCCGGCCGTCGTCGCTGAGCAGGGAGATGTCGAAGTGGACGGCGCGATAGGGGTTGTCGAAACCGAGTTCGGCCGCGCGCACGGGGTCGTCGACCTCGCCGAAGTCGCGTACGAGGCTCTCCTTGACGCCGAACACCACGTCGGAGCCGATGTACGGGCAGTCCTTCACGAACAGATGGGTGGTCAGCGGCCGGTGTCCCTCGGCGGTCACCAGGAAGTGCACGTGCGCGGGCCGGTTCGGGTGGCGGTGCGTGGCCTCGAGCAGGCGGCCCACGGGCCCGTCGACCGGGATCGGATAGAAGCGGGGCACGATGGAGCGGAACCAGAACTCGCCGTTGTCGTCGGTCGTGAACAGACCGCGCAGGTTGCGGTCGGGCTGGATGCCGGGCTGCTGCACGTCGTAGAAGCCCTCGGCGTTGGCCTGCCAGACGTCGACGGTGGCGTGCGCGACGGGCTCCCCCTTCTCGTCGGTGACGCGCCCGGTGACCAGGCACGGATCGCCCTTGCCGTCCAGGGCGATGAGGTCGCCCGGCTCCCTGCGCGGTGACTCGACCATGTGGAACGGGCCGAGGACGGTGGACTCCGTGGCGAGTTCCAGCGACCGGTTGTTGACCGTCTCGACCAGCATGGACACCCCCAGCACGTCCGACAGCAGGATGAACTCCTGCCGGACGTCGGTGCACGCCCGGCCCGTCTCGGTGAGGAAGGAGATGGCCGCTTCCCACTCCTCGTTGGTGAGCTCCACGTCCTTGACGAAGGCGTGCAGATGCCGGACGAGCGAACCCAGGACCTGCCGCAGCCGTGGGTCGGTGTCCGCGCCGAGACTCTCGACGACGATCTCGGCGGACCGTTCCTCGGTGAACAGCGAAGGCGTACTCATGGAACCCTGACCAACCTTTCCCGCGAAGCGTGTGCGTTCGGGGGCCCGGGGGTCCGCCCGTGGTAGGCGGACCGTCTCCGCTGAACGCTCGGATCCGCCGGCTCGAGCGGCGGGCCCTCCCGCCCATCCTCCGCGATTTCCGGGAGAGATTCAGCAACGTACGTTCAGGCGTCAGGCGTCAGGCGGCGGCGAGGGCTCCGGTACCCGGTGGGCCGGGTCAGCCGCCGTGGGTGGTGGCGCTGCGGTAGTCCGTGTACGTGTAGGGGTTGTCCAGGACCTTCGTCTCGGGGATGTCGGGGTTCATCCCGCGTTCCCACGCGTCGGCCCCGAGGTCTGCACGCAGGTGTGCGACCGTCGCCTCGGCGGTCCGGCGGGCCTTGGCGAGGTCGATGCCGACCAGTCGGTGATCGTGTTTGACGACGCGTCCGTCGACCACGACGGTGTGCACATCACCGCGCTGGGCCTGGAAGGCGACGTGACCGTAGGGGTTGAGGATCGGGAACATCGCCGGGGAGTGCTCGTTCTTGATGAGGACGACGTCCGCCTTCTTGCCGACTTCGAGGCTGCCCACCTCGTCGTCCAGGCCGAGCGCCCTGGCCCCTCCCCGGGTGGCCCACTCCACGACGTGTTCGGCCCGCAGGCGCAGATGCGTGACGGTTTCGTTCGCGGCGTGCGCCTGGAGGTGTTCACGCGCCCGGTCGGCACCGAGGGTGGCGCGCATCGCCGAGAACAGGTCGGCGCTCCACCACACGCTGGTGTCCATGGACAAAGAGACGGGGATGTCGTGGGCGCGCAGGATCCAGGTGGGCGGGTAGCCCTGCCCGCACGTCTGCTCGCTCTCGGTCGAGACCGAAACGGAGCCGCCGGTGGCCGCGATGCGGTGGTAGGAGTCGGCGCTGAGGGTGGCGGCGTGCACATACAGGGCGCCCGGGGTCATGAAGCCGTGGTCGTGCATCAGCCGGATGCCGTCGTCCCCGGTGGCGCCCCACACGCCGGCGTGCGTGGTGACGGTGGCCCCCAGATCGCGTGCGACCTCGAACGCCGCCTTCTCGGGGAAGGCCGGATCTCCGGTGACGTCGAAGGCCATCTGGAATCCGACCTTGTCGTTTCCGTGGAGACGGCGGCCGACGAAGTCGCGGAACTCGGGGGCGGTCGACCACTGCCAGGGCGCTTCGTGGATGTTGCCGTAGGCGAGGACGAAGCGGCCGGGGATCTCCTCCAGGGCGTCCACGGCGGCGTCCGCGTGCTCGACCGTCCGCAGGCCGTGCGACCAGTCGACCGTCGTGGTCACGCCGGCGTCGAGGGCCTCCACCGCCGACAGCAGGTTGCCCGCATGGATGTCCTCGGGGCGGAAACGCTTGCCGTGTTCCAGGTAGTACCAGACGAAGTACTGGGTGATGGTCCAGTCCGCGCCGTAGCCGCGCATGGTGGACTGCCACATGTGGCGGTGGGTGTCGATCATGCCCGGCATGACGATTCCGCCTGTCGCGTCGATCTCGACGGTGCCCTCGGGGACGGCCAGACGGGGGCCGATCTCCTTGATCCGGTCGCCGACGATCAGGACGTCGGCCTCCGTGTGCACGGTCCTGCGGTCGTCCATGGAGAGGACGGTGCCGCCGCGGAACACCAAGGGGCGGTCGCGAAATCCGTCGTTCCAGGCCGGCGTGCTGGTCCCGTTCATCGGACTCCTCGGGGGCTCGTCGTCGGCTCGGCGCGCACTCGTCGGCTGGATCGGACGAGTGTCCGTCTAGCGGACAGAGGGGATGATGGCGTAACGATGAAGGGCGGGGGAGACGCTGTCAAGGGAGTCGGCAGGGACCGCCGAGTCCCCTTGGCGGAGGCACCCGTGGCCGCCGATCCGGCATACGGACATCGGGCCGCGGAAAGTTAGGCTCTCCCGACGGGGTCACCGAGCGGTGCCCGTTCCTCCGAGCACCAGGAGCAGCCGTGTCTCGTCGTGACGACGACCCGAACTTCATCGAGGCGATCGCCCGCGGATTCGACGTCATCAAGGCGTTCGATCCCCAGGCGCCCGTCATGGCCCTGAGCGAAGTGGCCACCGCCACCGGCCTGGCCCGACCGACCGCGCGGCGGATCCTGCTGACCCTGGAGTCGCTGGGCTATGTACGCGTCCTGCCGAGCGGCGGTTTCACCCTCACCGCCCGTGTCCTCGAACTCGGCCTCAGCTATGTGCAGGCCATGGGGCTGTGGGGGGTGGCCCGCCCGCACATGGAACGGCTCGTGGCCCGCACCCGGGAGTCGACGTCCATCGCGCAGCTGGACGGTTCCGACATCGTCTACGTCGCCCGTGTGGCCGTACCGAAGCTCATCACCCTGTCCGTGGGCATCGGCACCCGGTTCCCCGCACGCCAGACGTCCCTGGGCAAGGTGCTGCTCGCCGGTCTGGAGCCCGAGGAACTGGACAAGGTCCTGGCCGAGCCGAGCCGGGCCGGTGTCGAGCCGCGTCACCGCCCGGACCGGGCGGAACTCGACGCGGTGCTGCAGGACGTGCGGGCCAAGGGCTGGTCGCTCACCGACGAGGAACTCGCCGCCGGCATCAGGTCCGTGGCGGCTCCGCTGCGTGACGGCACCGGCCGGGTCGTCGCGGCCATGAACGTGACCGTGCACGCGGCCGAGACCTCGGTGGAGAAGCTGAGGGGCGAGTACCTGCCCCTGCTGCTCCAGGCGGCCGGTGATGTGAGCGCCGACTTCGCGCGCTACGACTCGATCCCGCGCCGCCCCCTTGCCTGAATCTTCCCTTCGGGTGTTGACAATCGCCCGGGAAGCTCCTGAGACTCGCTCTGCGGACGATAGTCCGTAGAGCGGACAAGGAGTGTGCTGCGGTATGGCGGATGAAGCGGTACGTCCCCGCGACAGCGACCCCCGCGGGCCCCTGCACGGTTTGCTGGTGGCGGATTTCTCCCGCATCCTGGCCGGCCCGTACGCGACCATGCTGCTCGCGGATCTGGGTGCCGAGGTCATCAAGGTGGAGAGCCCGGCCGGCGACGACACCCGCACCTGGCTCCCGCCCGTGCGCGACGAGGTCTCCACCTACTACCTGGCGGTCAACCGGAACAAGCGATCCCTGGCACTGGACCTCAAGGACGAGGCCGACGCCGGGCTGGCGCGCGAGCTGGCGGCCCGCGCCGACGTGGTGATCGAGAACTTCAAGCCGGGCGGACTGGAGCGGTTCGGCCTGCACTACGACGCCGTCCGGGAGGCGAATCCGGGCGTCGTCTACGCGTCCATCAGCGGATTCGGCTCCCGTGCCGACTCGGCGCTTCCCGGATACGACCTGATGGTGCAGGCCATCTCCGGCCTGATGAGCCTGACCGGCGACCCGGCCGGGCCCCCCTACCGGGCAGGGATCTCCGTCTTCGACGTGATGACCGGCCTGCACGCCTCGATCGGCGTCCTCGCGGCGCTGCACCACCGCGACCTGACCGGCGAGGGGCAGCGCCTGGAGGTCAATCTCCTGTCCTCGGCCCTGTCCGGTCTGGTCAATCACTCCAGCGCCCAGGTGGCGGGCGGCGAGACGCCCTACCGGATGGGCAACGCCCACCCGAGCCTGTTCCCGTACGAACCGCTGCCCGTCGCCGACGGAGACCTCGTCGTCATCGCCGGCAACGACGGCCAGTTCGCGAGGCTGTGCGGGGTGCTGGGGCTCCCCGATCTCCCGGACGACCCGCGGTTCGCCCACAACCAGGACCGCACCGCCCACCGCGAGCAACTGCGGCCGCTGCTTCTGGAACGCCTGGCCACGCGCACCAAGAAGGAACTGTTCCACGAGCTGCTCGCCGTGGGAGTGCCCTGCGCACCCATCAACACCATCGGCGAAGGTGTCGCGTTCGCCGAGGAAGTGGGGCTCGACCCGGTGGTCGTCGTCGGTGAGGGGGACGCCGCCGTACCGACCGTGCGCCACCCGATCTCGTTCTCGACCACCCCGCCGCGCTACCGGCTGCCCCCGCCGGGCCTCGACGAACACGGCGCCGAACTGCGCGCCTGGCTCACGGCCCCGCGCGGCTGAGCGGCCCCGCGCGTTCCCCGATCCCCGATCCCCGTCCCACCGAGGCACTGCCGGCCTCGGATCTTCAAGGGAGCACCCCCATGCAGCAACCGGCGCAGGGCCGACCGCCGCACTATCCGACCTCACTGGGCACGTCGGACGCCAGCACCATCACGCTGCTCGGCCACGACCTGGCCGGCGAGCTGATGGGGAAGGTGGGTTTCGGAGAACTGGCCCTGTGGCTGGTCACCCGACGCCGCCCCGAGCCGGGCGAGGTGCGGGTCTTCGAAGCCGTCCTCGTCGCCCTGGCCGACCACGGATTCACGCCCACCGCGATCACGGCGCGACTCACGTACCTGTCCGCGCCCGACTCGGTACAAGGAGCGCTCGCCGCAGGGCTGTTGGGCGGCGGCTCGCGCTTCCTCGGCGTGACCGAGGACTGCGGAAGGTTCCTGCACGAGGTCGTGTCGGCACCGGGGGTGCGGCTCCCCGGCGACGGCGACGGCGACGACGCGGGGTGGGACGAGCTGGCCCTCGAGACAGTGCGTGCTTCCCGCGCACAGCGGCGGCTCATTCCGGGACTGGGACACCCCGTGCACAAGGTCCAGGACCCCAGGACGCCGGTGTTGCTCGAGATCGCCGAAGAGAACGGGCTCAAGGGGCCGCACCTGCGGCTGTTCGAGGCCGTCGGCCGCGTCCACCCGCAGGTCCTCGGCCGTACGCTTCCGCTCAACGGCGCCGGGGTGTGCGGTGCGGCCCTGGCCGATCTCGGCCTGCCCGTCGACCTGTTGCGAGGTTTCGCCCTGCTGGCGCGGGCGGCGGGCCTGCTCGGCCATCTCGCCGAGGAGCAGCGCTCTCCCCTCGCCATGGACGTCTACCTGTCCGTCGACCGCAACGCCCGGTACGTCCCCGCGCAGCCCGACTGACCCGCCCGTCCTTCACAGCACCCGACATGGCAGCCGACAAGGAGGCACCATGGCAGAGCTGGTCGCGGTCATCGCCTCGACCCACCATCCCTTCTACTACCGGGCCAGTACCGCGACCGGCGAGGACCGGCCGGCCTTCGCCGACGCATGGGTGGCGAAGATCGAGAAATTCCGGGAGACGCTGACCCGGGCCCGTCCCGATGTCCTGGTCATGGTCGGATCCGACCACTTCCACCAACTGTGGCTGGACAACATGCCGCAATTCCTGGTCGGCAAGGCCCCGTTCTACGACGCCAACTTCTACAACGAGGAGCGCGAGTTCGGGCTGCCGAAGATGCTCCTCAAGGGGCAGGAGGAGCTGTCCGCCCATCTGCTGCGCCAAGGCCTCGACGCGGGTTTCGACCTGGCCTTCAGCAACGAACTGCGCATCGACCATTCGATCACCTGCCCGATCATCACCCTGCGGCCCGAGGCCGACCTGCCGATCGTCCCGATCTACACCAACATCTTCGCGCCTCCGCTTCCCCAGCCGAAACGCTTCGTCCAGTTGGGGCGGAGCATCCGGGAGATCATCGAGAGCTGGCCGTCACACCAGCGAGTCGCGGTCATCGGAACCGGACACCTGTCCCTGGAACTCGGCGGCCCACGGCAGTTCGGGGATCAGGGACCGGACCCGGATTTCGACCGCAAGGCCGTCGAATGGATCGCGAGCGGGGACATCGAGGGCTGTCTGTCCGAGGTCACGCTCGACAGCCTGCACCGGCCCGGCAACGCCACCCACGGCTTCATGGACTTCATGCTGATGATGGGCGTCGCCGGAGAGGGCGCCAAGGCGGACCACGTCGACACCCTCGACTTGTTCCACACCATGGAGGCCTACTTCACCTGGTACCCGAAGGGAGCGACGGCATGAGCAAGTACCTGCTGAACAAGTTCCTCTACACCGTCGACCGCGATCCCGAACTGGTGGAGCGGTACCGGACCGACCCGACCGGCACGGTCGAGTGGTGGGAGGCGAACCAGGCGAACACCCTCCTCAACTGCGTCAGTGGGGAGTCGTCGACCTGGCTGAGGTTCGAGGACGCCGAGCGAGCGGCGCTGGCGGCCCATGACCACCCCAAGCTGTTCGAACTAGGGGCCCACCCGTTCCTCACCCTGACGTTGTTCATCGCCATGTTCGAGCGGGACCACGAGGGTCTGGGCTTCCAGAGGCAGTACGCCGAGCGGCTGGCCCACTTCTCCCTGCCGTACCCGGACATCGCGACATGAACGCCGGCCTGCTGCTCCTGCGTCTGCTGCTCGCGGGGCTGCTGTTCGGCCACGCGGCCCAGAAACTGCTGGGATGGTTCCGCGGCATGGGGCCCGGCGGCACCGCTGTCGTCTTCGAGAGCTGGGGCTTCCGGCCGGGAAAGCCGATGGTCCTGCTCGCCGGGACCAGCGAACTGGCAGCGGCCCTACTGCTTGCCTCTGGCGGAGCGACCCCTCTCGCCGCCGCGATCACCATGGGCACGATGATCGTCGCCGCGGTCCCCAACGCTCCCCACGGGCTCTGGGCTCACCTGGGCGGATACGAAGTCCCGTTCATCTACGGCGGGTTGGCGCTCGTGATCGGGCTGACCGGTCCGGGCGCCTGGTCGGTGGACCACGCCCTTGGCGCGGAACACGCCTCCGGTCCCGTCTGGGCGGCGGCCTCGGCCGGGGCGGCTCTGGCCGCGGCGCTTCCCGTCCTCTGGCTGCGGCGGCACCACATCAACGCCGCAGCATCGGCTTCCCCGCCTTAGATCGCCACCTGGGCCCTGAAGGCCGCCCGTGCCCACGGCGGCTTCGACGGTTTCGTCTTCCCCGTCCCCCATCCCTGCCTACGCCCGGCAGGTGACGTCGTGGGCCGGGAGGCGGCCGGTGGTGAGGTAGGTGTCGACCGTGCGGGTGACGCAGGTGGGGGCGCCGGGCATGCCGTAGATGACGTGGCCGCGGCCGCCGCGGACGCCGACCAGGCGTGAGCCGCGCAGGGCACGGTGCATGGCGAGGCCCTCGGACAGCGGGGTCTGGGAGTCCCACTGGTTCTGCACCACGAGGGCGCCGACCGTGTTGTCGACGTGGGTGGCCGGTTCGGAACCCTTCGGCCAAAAGGCGCAGGGGGTGATGTTCGAGGTGAAGTCTCCGTAGAGGGGGTGCAGGGCGCTGTTCCGGACGGCGTCCCGCCGGTAGCGGGCCGGGTCGCGCGGCCATGAGGCGGAGTTGTCGCCGCACATGATGGCCAGGTTCAGGGCGATGACGTTGTCGTCCAGGGCGTCCGCCTTGCCGCCGTTCGTTTCGGGGTCCGGGCGGGTGGTGGGGGACCTGCGCAGGTCGACGAGTGCGCGGGCGGCCTGGTAGGGGGCGTTGGAGAAGTCCGCCCGCAGCCAGTCACGGATGTCGTCGCCGGTCACTGCGGCGCCCTGGTGGACCTCGTCGCCTCCCTGGTAGCGGATCGGCGCCCGGTCGGCGCGGGCGATCTGCTGCCAGAAGGCGGCGCGGACCTTCTCCGGGGTGTCGCCGAGGTGGTAGGTACGGTTCCGGCCGGCGACGAGGCGGCTCCAGTCCCGGAACGCGGGTTCGGCTCCCGTGGCCATGGCGAGGTTCGTATGGCGTCCGAAACGGTTCGGGTCGACGGCGCTGTCGAGCACCATGCGGTCACTGCGGCCGGGGAAGAGCTGGGTGTAGACGGCGCCGAGGTAGGTGCCGTAGGACCAGCCGAGGTAGGAGATCCTCTTCTCGCCGAGGACCGCTCGGATGACGTCCATGTCCCGGGCCGTGTTGCGGGTGCTGATGTAGGGCAGCCGGGTGCGTTCCCGGGCGGTGCACTTGGCGGCCGTGCTCCGGGCGCGGGCGGTGTCCTTGGAGAACGTGGTGGCGTGATACGGGTGCAGGTCGGGGGTCGCCTCGTCGTCGGTGAGGCCGCAGCGCAGGGGGCTGCCGGCGCCGAGTCCGCGCGGGTCGAAGCCGACGAGGTCGTAGCGGTCCCGGACGCTCTTCGCCAGGCTGTCCTTCAGGGCGACCGGGTCGTCCAGGGCGAGGTCACCGGGGCCACCGGGGTTGGACAACAGCACGCCATGGCGTTTGCCGGGGACGCTGGTCCGCAGCCGGGAGATCTTGAGGGAGAGGGTGCGGCCGTCGGGGTGCGCGTAGTCGAGCGGTACGAGGACGGTGGCGCACTGGTAGGAGGCGGGGTAGCGGTCGGCGGATCCGCAGCGGTGCCAGGCGGGGTGCTGGTCGTAGTAGCGGGCGAGCGCCGGAGGGTGCGTGGTCTGCGCTCCCTGCGCGGAGGGGACGGAGAGGGTCGCGAGCAGGCCCGCCGCCGCGAGTGCGGCCTTGTGTACGGTGCGCATGGGCGAACGTCCTTCAGACGGGAACCGTTTGTCGGGCTCCACTCTCCGGGCGCCGCACCCACACCCGCCTCGGCCGAAAGGCCATGACCCCGACCGGCGCCTCCCCGGGGGCCTCGGTCATTCGGCCAGAGCATGGAGCAGTGCCCGGAGGTTCACGTCATCCGGTGCGCACGCCGGAACCACACCATGAGCAGGAGCGGGTAGACGAGATAGCCGAAGCGCGTGGCCGGCATCAGGCACATGGCCAGCCCCAGCCCCATCGCCAGACGGTCCGCCGCGGCGACGACCGTTCGCGGCGGACGGACGATCAGCGACGCCCCCACCCCGACGGCGCTCAAAAGCAGAGCCGCGACGGAGATGGCGCGCCCGCCGGGCACATACGTGGCCAGCAGGTATCCGGGCAACGGACTGGTCGCCGGAGAGCCGACGCCGCCCGCGCCGAGCGGGAAGAGCACCACGTTCTCGACGAACGCGTGCGGGTCGACCAGGGCCGACGGCACGATCGCGAGGACCGCCACGGTCAGGGCCGTGAAGGCGGCGCGCATCGCGGCCCGGCGGCCCGCCGTGACCGCGAGCAGGGTCAGTGCCACCGGGAGCAGTGGCCAGGCGGTCCACTTCAGAGCCGCCGCCGCGCCCATGACCAGACCGGCCACCGGGCCGGACGTCGTACGGGAGTCGTGGCGGCGCCCGGCCAGCGACAGCCCGAGGCACATCAGCCCGATCACCGGCAGATCGACCCCGCCCACGGCGAGCGGGAGGGCCACCGCGGGAAAGCCGGCGATCAGGAGCAGGGCGTTCGTGAGGGCGCCGCCGCCCGCTGCCGTCCTCGTTCCCGTCCTCGGATGCCGGGCGGCCAGGAGCAACGACACGAAGAACACGGCGGCGAACCAGAACCGGGCGTCCGCGAGCGGAAAGTCGCCCAGCACGACGTGCGCTGTCCCGAGCAGCGCCATGCCCGGCAGGTACGGGTTGAAGTCGTGGACGGCGCGCGGGTACGGCGCGTAGGGGCTGCCGGTGTCGAGCAGCAGTTCGGCGGAGTGCTGGACCACACCGACCTCGGCCTGTGCCACCCCTGTCACCATGAGCACCGCCAGGGGAAGCACCACCGCCCCCACGGCCGCGACGAGCGCCGCGGCCCGGCGCCGGTGGTGGGGCGTGCGCCGGGTGAGCACCGCCGCGACCGCATAGCCGACGGCCGCACACGCGCCCCACACCCGGTGGGCGGTGAGCGTCGTCACCGTTGCCAGGGCGAGCGCGAAACCCGCGCACGCCGGCCAGTAAAGGCTGTCCCCGCGCACGGTCGCGCGGTGTCGCCGCGACGGGTACGACGGCTCGACACCGGACCCCGTACGAGGGGCCGTGCGGAGGAGTTGCGCGGGCCCGACCGCCCCCGTATCCGCCGTGACATGAGATTGCGGGGACATCGGCACACTCCTGCGACGGGGGACTGGGGACCGGGATTCGATCCTTCCGTCGCGCCGGGCGGCTCCACCTCGGCCGAAAGTGCGCCTCCAGGAGCGGCATCCACGCGCCCCTCGGCCGAATGGCGGAGACCGTCCGCAGACTCACCGAGTGCTGGGGGGCTCCACCACGCCAGGTGTGTTCAGGTTCTCGAACAGCACCATTCCGGCGGCGGTGTTGGACACGGGGACGTGGTAGGCGTCGCACACCCTGCGGATCCGAGGGCCCAGGGCTCCGCGCATGATCAGCCACATGATGAGCTCGATGCCCTCCGAGCCGGCCTCGCGGATGTACTCCTCACGGGTCAGCGCTGCCAGCTTCCCGGGGTCGTGCTCGATGGCGTCGAGGTACATCCGGTCGAAGTCCTGGTTGATCAACCCCGCACGGGCGCCCGCGAGTTGGTGGGACATGCCGCCGGTGCCGAAGACGGCGACCTTGAGGTCCTCGGGATAGGAGCGGATCGCCGCACCGAGCGCGTGGCCCAGGGCCAGGCAGCGGGCGGCCGTGGGCTGCGGGTACTGGATGACGTTGACCAGCACGGGGACGACCGCGCACGGCCAACTCGCCCCGGGATCCGGGCAGTACACCGACAGCGGCACCGTCAGACCGTGGTCGACCGCGAGGTCCTGGAACACCGTGATGTCGAAGGAGGAGTCGACCAGGCACTCGACGAGGTGGTCGGAGAACTCCGGGGCGCCGATGACGGCCGGGACCGGACGGCTGCCCCAGCCTTCGTCCGCCACCTCGTACGCGGCCGCCGCCCCGATCGCGAAGGTCGGCGTGACGGACAGGTCGACGGCGTTGGCATGGTCGTTGTAGACGACCACGGCGACGTCAGGAGTGTGCCGGGCCATCCAGTCCCGGGCCGGCGCGTACCCGTCGAACAGCGGCTTCCAGTACGGGTCCGCGGTCTTCCCGTGATCCATCGCCGCGCCGATCGACGGCACGTGCGAGGTGGCCAGACCCCAGATCACCTCAGCCAAAGCTCCGCCCTCCCGCCTTCAACGCCTGCGTGAACTCCTCGGTGGTCATGCCGGTGAACACACCACCGAGGTACTGCATCGACTTCTGGTCCAGCACCGCGAGTTTGAAGACGTAGAAGATCGAGCCGCCCAGTTCCAGCAGCCGCGTCCAGTCGCGGCCCAGGACCGCCTCCCGCTGCTCGGCCGTCAGCCCGTACGCAGCGCAGTAGGCGCCCTCGTCGGCACTGAACTCCGCCCGGTTGCCGGCGTCCTTGAGGGATCCGCAGAGCCGGTTCAGCGCCCGGCCCCGACGATTGTCGGCGGTGCCGAAGACATGGGTGCCCGTGATGCGGGGTGCGCCGGCGGTCACGGTGCCTTCTCCTGCGGATGCGTGGCCAGGGCCTCCACGGTGATGTCCATCCACTTCCACATCGGCAGGGACACCAGCGCGTCGTGCAGCGCCGCAGGGTCGGCGGCCTCGTACAGGCCGACGGTCGCGTTGCGGCCCGGTACCCGCCACAGCCGTTTGAGGATCCCGGCCTCGCGGAGCTCCCGCGCCCGTGCGCGCTCGCCCTCGCGCAGGCTGTCGCGGACGTGGTCGGGGGTGTCGGGGGGCAGGGTGTTCTCGGTGCGGACCAGGAATTCCATGCGGGTGTCCTTTCAGGGCGCTCAGGTCAGCTGCAGCAGCAGGTCCGCCAGTTCGCCGGGGGCGGTGACCATGGCCTCGTGTCCGGTGGCGATCTCGTGGACGGCCCAGCCTCGTGCGGCGGCCCGCTCCGCGTGCGGGGTGAACACCCGCATCCAGTCGGTGCATTCGACGAAGGCGCCGGGCACGTGCTCCGCCCTGCCGGTGAGCCGCAGCGGCTCGGTGTAGGTCAGCCAGGGGTGCGGGGTGAGGCGCGGGCCGAGCCAGTCCAGGTCCGTCTGGTCCACGACGCCCAGAACGCTGAGTGAGCGCACCGGGATGAGCCAGCCGAAGCCGGGCCCGGCCACGGACTCCCGATAGTGGCCGGCGACGGTCGCGGGCAGCAGGTCGATCGCCGCGTCCCCGTCGTCGCCGACGAAGGCGTCGAGATGCACCCGCCGGGCCAGCCGCTCCGGGACGCGGTCCGCGACCCCGGTGACGACCTGACCGGCGTAGCTGTGTCCGACGAGCACCACGTCCCGCAGATCGTGGGCTTCGACCAGGGCCACGACGTCCTGGACATGGGTGGTCAGGCCCACGTGCGGACCGAGCAGATGGGCGCGGTCGCTCACCCCGGTGAGCGTGGGGGTGTGCACCTCGTGTCCGGCGGCGCGCAGCCTCGGCGCCACGCGCTGCCACGCCCAGCCGCCGTGCCAGGCCCCGTGCAGGAGGACGAAGACACTCATGCCGACACGCTTCCCCGCTGTTCGCGGGCCAGCATCTTGGCCAGCGCGCGGCGTCCGCGCAGGGCGGCCAGGTCGGAGCGGATGCTGGACTCGACGGCGCCGCCCGGATCGGTGGCGTACATCAACTCCTGTGCCTCCAGGGCCTCGACGTCCTCCTGCATCACCGCCAGCTGCTGCTTGTGCTGGAACTCGGTGAGCTCCTCGTCGTCGATGAGGTAGTCGCGGGCCAGGGCGTAAAAGTCGTGCGTCTCGTTGCCGTACCCCGGCGTCATGCCGTACAGCACCTTCATGTGGAAGCCCTCCGGTTCCTCGGTGCCGGTGGCGGCGACGCGGATGTGGAGGACGAAGATGCCGGGCGGGTGGAACTCGCCGTCCTGCCAGCGGTCCACCGGGGAGGTGAGCCCGCACGACTTCTCGTAGAAGGGCGGGGCCTCGATGCCGGTCATGCGCCGGCTGAAGCCGACCCGGTCGCCGTCCACGGTGACGTCGATCGGGGTCGCGGCGACGGCCGCGTTGCCGATGCTGGTCGGGTGGAGGAACGTCTCGTGGGTGAGGTCGAGCAGGTTCTCCACGAGCAGCAGGTGGCGTGCCTTCAGCGGTACGACGCCGTGGACGTGGGTCCACCGCGGGTCCGTCAGCCAGGAGGTGTCGGGCAGCAGGCCCGCGTCGGCCAGGTCGGCGTCGCCGGTCCAGATCCAGACGACACCGTCCCGCTCCACCAGGGGGAAGCGGCGCAGGGCGGCCTTGGGCCGGTCGGCCTGCTCGGCGACGCCGACGCACACGCCCCGCCCGTCGAAGCGGTAGCCGTGGTAGTCGCACTGGAGGGTGCCGTCGTCGTCCAGGTGGCCGAGGGACAGCGGGTACTTGCGGTGGGGGCAGCGGTCCTCGACGGCGGTGACGGTTCCGTCGGGCAGCCGGTAGAAGCAGACCGGGACGTCGGTGATCCACCGCCGCATGAGCGTCCGGCCGATCTCGTCGGACCAGGCTCCCAGGTACCAGCCGTTGCGCACATGTGAGGAGGGCACGACGGCAACTCCTTTCTCTTCAGGGTCTGTTCGGGACCGAGGACTCAGAGGTCGAGCACCAGGCGGCCGCCGCGGGCGCGGGAGACACAGATCAGCATGGTGTCGCCGGCGGCCCGCTCGTCGTCGGTGAGCAGGGAGTCCCGGTGGTCGATCTCACCGGCCAGGACGGCGGTCTCGCAGGAGCCGCAGATGCCTTCCTCGCAGGAGGACAGGACCGGCACGCCCGCCGCTTCCACGGTCTTGAGCAGCGACCGTCCGGGCGGCACGGTGAGCGTCACCCCGGACGAGCGCAGCTCCACCTCGAACGGCTCGTCGCCCGCACCGTCGAGGGCGGGCCGGCCGGGTGCCGCCGTGAACCGCTCCACGTGGAGCGATCCCGCGGGCCGGTCGGCGCAGTGGGCCTCGACCGCGTCGAGCAGCCCGGCCGGGCCGCAGCAGTACACCAGCGCCGAGGGATCGGGTTCGCCGAGGTGTCCGGCGAGGTCGAGCAGTCCGTACTCGTCCTGCGGCCGTACGGTCACGCGCTCCCCGTAGGCCTCGAGTTCGGGCAGGAACGCCATCGACGCCCGGGTCCGGCCCCCGTAGAGCAGGGACCACTCGGCGCCGGCCGCCTCCGCCTCGGCGATCATCGGCAGCAGCGGGGTGATGCCGATGCCGCCGCCGATGAACACGTACCGCGCGGACGGCCGCAGCGGGAAGGTGTTGCGCGGGCCTCGCACCCGAAGCTCGCTTCCCGCGCGGACGTTGTCGTGGATCCACCGGGAGCCGCCACGGCTGTCGGGTTCCCGCAGCACCGCGACGCGCCAGCAGTCGGTGACGGCCGTCGGGCCGCACAGTGAGTACTGCCGGACGGTGCCCGTCGGGAGGACCAGGTCGATGTGGGCGCCCGGCTGCCAGAGCGGCAGCGGTACACCGTCCCGCGGTGCTAGGACCAGGGACACGACGCCGTCCGCCGCCGTCTGCCGGGACAGGACGGTGACGGTGCCGTCGTACGCGGCGTCGCGTGGCGCCGAAGCGGTCGGGACCGCGTCCGGGGCGGTGGTCGACGGGCTCGTCATCTGCGTCGTCTCCTCGGCACGGTCGATGGTGGTGCGGTGGCACGATCGACGCTAGTCGCGGGGGAACGCGCAGGTCGTCGCGCTAATGACCGGACCCGGACGGCGGAAGGTCACGGCCCGTCTACGTCATCCGTCGCGATCGGGGCCTGGTCGAGGTGGATGTGCAGCGGGTGGTCCGTGCTCCACAGGGCCTCCACCACGGCGTGCAGATGCTCGGCGTCGACGCGCCACAGGGGTTCGCCGTAACGGTCGTCCCGTGTGACGGCCTCCGACGGCACGGCGCCGGCGAGCAGTTCCCCTTCCGCGGAGTCCCCGGACTCCCCGGACTCCACGGACCCCAGGAACTCCACGAACAGGGACGTGTCGCGGAAGGGCGCCCAGATGTGCGTGGCCGCGGTCATGCCAGCACCCCCGTCGTCTCGGGGTAGAGCCGTACGTACGCCTCGCCCATGGTCGCGTGCGAGAGCCCCAGGTTGGGACCGGCGTTCCGCTTCAGCTGGACGCCGCGGCGCCTGGCGAGGTCGGTGTAGTAGTCCCACATGTGCTGCTGGGCCGCCAGGCACTCCATGGCCTTGCGCTTCCTGTCGAAGACGGGCGTGATGTCGAGCAGGAGGTTCGGCTTGAAGTCGCACTGTTCGGGCTGGTGCGGCTCGAAGAAGAACACCGGGGGAGCGCCCAGTGGTTCGCCCGGCGCGTCGTACCCGACCGCCTGGGCGAGCACCCGTGCCTGGAGGGCCATGCGGGCGGCGGCGGGGTGGTCGCCGTTGTACGGGTCGGCGAGGGTGTGGGTGAGGACCACCGCAGGGTTCACCTCCCGGTACACGTGCACGACGCGGTCCACCAACTGCGGTGTCTCCAGCAGGGGGTAGTCCCCGGCGTCCAGGAACTCGATCTCCGCGCCCAGCGCGGCGGCGGCGTCGGTGGCCTCCGTACGGCGGAGTTCCTTGATCTCCTCGAGGCGGAGGCCGTCCCGCCAGGCACGGGCGGACTCGCCGCGCTCGCCGAAGCTCAGGCACAGCACCTTGGCACGCTGACCGCGTGCGGCGGCCAGCGCGATGGCGCCGCCGGCCCGCCAGACGAAGTCGCCCGCGTGCGCGCTGATCACCAGCAGGGCGCCGTCGGAGGGGTGGGACGGGGTGGGGGTCATCTGGACTCCAGGGGTCGGAGAGGACGGGGGTGTGTCGGCCGGCCGATCGGCCGTGGCGCGGGACGTCGGCGCTCTCGTTCGGCCGGGGTCCGACTGCGAAGGCGATGCCGTGGGTGAGGGTGGGTGCCGACGAATTCCGCTGCACTGGCAGGGAGTTGGCACGAAGAGGGCGGGTCGCGGTGGAGCGGCCACGCCGGGGTCACCATAACGCCAAAGTTGTTGTTGACAATAGTGTTGACTTCAAGCAGCCTCCTGGCATCATTCCTGGAGCAGCCCGGAGGAGAACGCGCGGATACCCGGCCCGGCGGTGACGGTCGGCTCGCCGTCCACGGACGGCACGTTCGGCGAACTGCCGGCGACTGCTGCGTCCCCGGGGTCGGTGGAAGCCACCACGCGGGAGGTGCCGCGTTCCGGGACGCCGGGCGTCGACCAGTACGGACTGCGCGCCCGACTCCTCGAACTCGGCGTCGTCCACCAGGACTGACCCCTCGCCGATCCCCGGCCGTGACACGGGAGAACGGCACCCCCGGCTCCGAACGGGCCGGCCTTCCCCCCCATGGACTCACGGTGGATGGTGACCACGCACGATGAGCACTCCCAACTCTCCCCGCGGCCTCGGTACGCCTGCCGGAATCGACGTCACCGCTGCGATCCGGGACGCCCTGCTGCGTGGCGAGTACGCGCCGCGTCAGCGCCTGGTCGAGTCGGACCTCTGCGAACAGTTCGGCGTCCGCCGCGGCGGCGTACGGGTGGCGTTCCAACAACTGGCGGCGGAGGGGCTGGTGGAGATCCAGCGCAACCGGGGCGCCCGCGTGCGGGAGGTCACCCTCGCCGAAGCCGTCCAGATCACGGAGGCCCGGATGGTCCTGGAAGGGCTGATCGCGGCCCGCGCCGCGGAGCGGGTCACTCCGGCGCAGGCCGAGGTGTTGCGCGGGATCGGCGCGGACATGGCGAAGGCGGTCGCCGACGGCGAGCTGACGGCGTACAGCGACCTCAACGCCCGCCTGCACGGCCGCGTACGCGACATCGCCGGTCACGAGACCGCCAACCGGCTCATCGAACAGCTGCGGGCCCAGGTGGTCCGGCATCGGTTCATGCTCGCGCGGGTGCCGGGCCGGCCCCGTGCGTCGCTGCCTCAGCACCAGCGGATCATCGAGGCGATCGCCGCCGGTGATCCGCGCGAGGCCGAGGCCGCCATGCGGGCCCATGTCGCCAGTGTGGTGGAGGCGCTGCGGGCCATGGGGGAAGAGGGCGGCCCCGTGCGAGCGTCACGCACGGGGTGAGACCCGGGCCGGGCGTCACTCTTCCGCCGGATCACCCTCCTGGGCCGTCCTCCTGGCCCAGGCGATCTCGAGCTTGCCCGTCGGCGTACGGGGCAGGGCTTCCGTCACGACGACGGACCGCGGGACCTTGTAGCCGGCGAGGCTCCGCCGGACCCAGTCGCGCAGTTCCTCGCCGGTGGCGGTGGCCGCCGGGGTGACCGCGACGACGGCTGCCACCCGCTCGCCCCACGTCTCGTCGGGCACTCCGACGACGACGCAGTCCGTCACCTCGGGGTGCGTCAGCAGCACGCTCTCCACCTCCTGCGGATGCACCTTCTCCCCGCCGGTGTTGATCACACCGGAGCCACGCCCGAGGAACCTGATCGCACCGTCGGCCTCGATCCGGGCGAGGTCGCCGGGGACGGCGTACCGGACCCCGTCGATGGTGCGGAACGTCCGGGCGCTCTTCTCGGTGTCCTTGTAGTAGCCGAGAGGCATGGGCCCGCAGTAGGCGAGGATCCCCGTCTCCTCGCTGCCGGGCTCGACGAAGCGGTCGCCGTCGCCGACCACCTTGGTGGCGGGCACCGGATGGAAACGGGCGGGGAGGTCGCTCGCCGACGAGGTGATCGCGAAGGCGAACGGTCCGCCCTCGCTGGAGGCGATGGCGTCGATGACCGTGACGTTCGCCCGCTCGTGCAGCGCCTTCTTCAGCCGGTCGTCGAGCGCGGTGCCGGAGCTGATGAGTCTGCGCAGGGAGCCCAGATCGTGTGCCGCACCGGCCCGCTCGGCGCGTACGAGTTCGTCGACGAGCGGCCGGCAGACGGCGTTGCCCGCGACGATGACCGTGTCGACGGACTGCTCGGCGACCGTGTGCCACACATGCTCGGGGGCCAACCCGCCCTGCCGCGTGGTGACCGCCCGGCCGCCCACCATGAGGGCGCCCATGGTGTTGAACAGACCGGTGGCGTGCATGAGGGGGACGACCGGCATCGTGGTCGGCGCCCGCCGGTCGTGGTGGGCGGCGACCGCGACGGCGACGGCCTCGTCGAGCGTGGTGGGCAGCCCGGCGACCCCGAGCGGGCGGAAGACGGGCACGGTGAGCGAGTGCAGCAGGTCGGACAGCTGCCAGACGACGCCCTTGGGTTTTCCGGTGGTGCCGCCCGTGTACATGAAGAGGCGGTCCGTTCCGGGGCGGGGACGCGGCTCGCGCGGCGCGTGCGCCGCCAGCACGGCCTCCAGCTCCGGTACGTCGGGGCCGGGCGGACCGTCGGCGGGCGGGTGCCCGGCGCGCACGAGCGTCTTCAGCGTCCGTACGTGTGCGGCGGCGTGCGTGACGCGGTCGGCGAGGGCGCCGCTGAAGACGAGCGCCGCCGCGTCGGCGTCGGCGAGCAGCTCGGTCAGCTCCTCACCGGTGTAGCGGTAGTTGGCGTTCGCGGGTACGGCCCCGAGCTTGAACGCGGCAAAGACCGTCTCCAGGTAGGCGGCGCCGTTGTAGAGGTAGCAGGCCACGGTGTCGCCCGCCCGCACCCCGGCGCTCTCCAGCGCGGCGGCCAGCCGTGACGCGCGCTCGTCGAACGCGCGGTAGGTCAGCTCACGGCCGGGCTCGGTGATGGCGACGGCATCGGGCAGGGCGCGACAGACCGCTTCCCAGATCGTGCCGATGGACACGTCCATCCTTCAGACCTCCTCGTCCTCGGGGCTCGGACACGCGGCCCAGGCTAGGCAGACGCCGGCCGCGGGGGAACGCGAGCAATGACGGAACCCGCTCGGCGCTTCGACCGGGCGATGAACAGGTCAAATGACGTAGTACGGGGGTCAGGGCGCCGGGCTACGATGCTCGCGTCGGCTGATGAGGAGACAGCTCGTGTCCGGTGGTGCAGCGCCCGTCGAGTGGCGGGACGTCGTGGCCGCGACGACGGACGGCCTCGCCGTGGTGGACTGCGCCGGCCGCTTCGTCCAGCTCAACCCCGCGGCGGTCGCGCTGTGCGGCGAGCGCCGGGAGACCGACCTGATCGGTGCCCCCGCGCCGTTCGTCCTCACGGGGAGGCCCACCTCCTGCCCCGGTCTGCTGGAGGACGCACCGGACGAACAGGTGGCCCACTGGGTGACCGGTTCCGGAGCGCGGCGCCAGTTCGCCTATCGGGCCCGTAGCCTGCCGGCCGACCCGAGCCTGAAGGCCGTGTCGTTCCGCGACGTGACCGACGAGGGGCACCGCCACCGCAGGCTCGCGGCCATCGCCCGGACCTCGGTCACCCTGGCCTCCGAGGGATCACTGGGCTCGACCCTGGACGCCGTCGCCCGGCAGATCGTGCGGACCGACGGGCTGGCCGGAGTACAGATCCTGATCCTGGACAGCACGGGCCGGGAACTGCGGCTGATGGGCTCCGCGGGGCTCCGGCGCTGGGACTCCTTCCTCGACCGCCTGCTGGAGTGCCGCGACCGTGGCGCCCGGCTGTGCATGCTCGACACCCTGAAGGAACGCAGACCGATCGTCGTGCCCCACCGGTGGGCCCAGATCCGCGAGGACCCGGCCTGGGAACCACTCCACGACTACCTCGGCGAACTGACCTGGGACTCCTTCGTCAGCATGCCGCTGACGGTGCGCGGCCGCGCCGAAGGCGTGCTGAACGCCTACTTCGCGCCGGGCCAGGAGGTCGGGACCCGCACCCTGGAGTTCCTCGCGGCCATGGCCGAACAGGCCGCCCTCGCCGTCGACTACGCCACGCTCCTGCAGCGCGAGCGCGACGGAGCCCGCCAGGACGAACGCCAGCGCCTCGCCCGGGATCTGCACGACTCGATCGTCCAGCAGGTGTTCTCGATCGGCATGCAGGCCAACGCCGTGGGCGTCCTCGGAACGCGTGGCGCCCCGGTGCCCGCCGAGGCCGTCCAGCACTTCGCGGAGGAGATCGGCACGCTCTCCCGGACCGTCCTCGCCGACCTGCGGGCGATGGTGCACGAGCTGCGCCCGTCCTCCACCGCCGGCCTCGGGCTGGAGGAGACGGTGCGCACGCTCGTCAGGAGCACCGAGAACCGCACCGGCCTGGACTTCCGGCTCCGGTTCGGGCCAGGGCTGGACACGATCGACCCCGAGCTCGCCGAGGACGCCTTCCGGATCGTCGCGGAGGCCCTGCACAACGTCGTGAAGCACGCGGAGGCCGACTCCGCCGCCGTCCGCCTCGGTGTCCACGGCCACGCCCTGACCGCGAGCGTCTCGGACAACGGCCGCGGAGTGCGGGACCCGAGCGGGCGCCCGGTTCCCCCGGAGGGCGACCGGGGCGTCGGCGCGGGAGGAGGCACGGAGGGCTACGGACTGACGACCATGAGGGAGAGGGCGGAACGATGGGGTGGCACCATGAGGATCAGGTCGCGCGCGGGCGGGGGGACGACCGTGCGCGTGGTCGTACCCCTGCCCGTCCAGGTGCCGGACCCGTCCCGCGCGGACCCGGACGGCTCCTCGAACACCCCGCTGACGGTCCCGGTCCGAACGGCGGTCAGGCCCGGCCGACGCGGGTGCTGATCGTGGACGACCACGCCGTCGTACGCCGGGGCATCCGCGCCTACCTGGAAGTCCTCGACGACATGGAGGCGGCCGCGGAGGCGGCCGACGGGCAGGAGGCCCTCGCCCGGCTGGACGCGATGGCGGTCCACGGCGAACTGCCGGACGTGGTGCTGATCGACCTGCTCATGCCCAGGATGGACGGGGTCACCGCGATCGGGCTGATCAGGGAACGCCACCCGGGAGTACGGGTCGTGGTGCTCACCAGCTTCGGCGAGATGGAGCGCGTCCATGCCGCCCTCGCCCAGGGAGCCGCCGGCTATCTGCTCAAGGACGCGGAGGCCGGCGAGGTGGTCTCCGCGATCCGCGCGGCGGCCCGCGGCGAGGTCTTCCTCGACCCCGCGGTCGCCCGGGGCCTCACCCAGGAGATCGTCTCGCCGCCCACCGGACTGGGATCGCTCACCGGCCGCGAGCGCGATGTCCTCGTCCTCGTGGCCGAGGGGCGGTCCAACCAGCAGATCGCGGACCAGCTGGTGATCAGCGAGCGTACGGCCCGCACGCATGTGAGCAATCTGCTGCGCAAGCTCCGGCTCACCTCACGGACCCAGGCGGCGCTGTTCGCCGTACGCCAGGGACTGGCACCACCGCGCGACTGAGCGCCCGGCGACCGCGACACATGTCCTGGTCCCCCCGGGACACAGGACGGCCGTCGAAGCCGTCATCGGGCAGATCCTTCGGGGCCGGGAGCGTCCCTACGCTCGGGGCATCGCCCTACCGACCCCCTGCTCAGGAGGACAACATGCTCGACGGCCGAGTCGCCATCGTCACGGGTGCGGGCCGCGGCCTCGGGCGGGCCTACGCCCGTGCGCTGGCCTCGGCCGGTGCGGCGGTCGTCGTGAACGACCTCGACGCCGACGTGGCCGCGGAGACCGCCGACGCGATCACCGCCGCGGGAGGCACGGCCGTCGCCCACGTCGGCGCGGTCGGCGGCGCCGAGTTCGCCGACGCGCTGGTCGCGCGCGCCGTCGCCGAGTTCGGCCGCCTCGACGTGATGATCACCAACGCCGGCGCGCTGCGGGACCGGACCCTGCGCAACACCACCGACGACGACTTCGACCTCGTCGTCACCAGTCATCTGCGCGGAACGTTCACCTGCGGCCGGGCCGCGGCGGCCCGTTTCCGCGAGCAGGGCGACGGCGGCCGGCTCATCCTCGTGGGCTCTCCCGCGGGGCAGCGCGCCAGCTTCGGCCAGACCGCCTACTCCGCGGCCAAGGGCGCGATCGTCGCGATGACCCGCACCTGGGCTCTCGAACTCGCGAAGACCGACGTCACCGTCAACGCCGTCGTACCCACCGCGCTGACCCGGATGGTCGCGACGATGCCGCGCGTCGGCGACCTCGTGGCGAAGGTGGACGCGGGGGAGCCGATCCCCGGGGGAGCCCGCCGCCAGGGGCTGGGCTCGGCGGACGACGTCGCTCCGCTGATCGTGTATCTGGCGTCGAAGGAGTCGGCCGGCGTGACCGGTCAGGCGATCGCCGCCGGAGGAGACCGGATCGCCCTGTGGACGCACCCCGGCGAGGTCGCGGAGCGGCTGCGCCCGGGAGGCTGGACCACCGAGACGGTGAGCGAGCTGTTCGCCGGCGCGTACGGGGAGCGGTTGCAGGAGTTCAGGCCCACACCGCTCGACCTCGAAGCCATCGGAAACATCTGACACGCCCAGGAGAGCCGCATGCCCCCAGAGACGGGCACCAGCCCCGACAGACTCCCGCCCGACCCCGTGCGGACCGGCCTGCTCATCGACGGCAAAACCGTCGAGACCGATGCCCACACCGCCGTACACGATCCCGCCGCCCCGGACCGGATCGTCGGGTACGCCGCCGCGGCGACCCGGGAGCAGGCCCGCGCGGCGGTCGCCGCCGCCGACGCGGCCTTCCCCGGCTGGGCCGCCCTGTCCGCCCGGCGGCGCGCGGAGATCATCGAGGAGGCGCTCGGCCTGCTCGACGACAGTGCGGCGGAGCGGGCGGCCCTGATGACCCGCGAGAACGGCAAGATCTCCTTCGAGAGCCAGGTGGAGATGGGGGTCTTCGTCGCCCGCACACGGGCGGCGCTCGGCCTGGTCGACACCCTGGACCGGGTACGGCACCTCGACGGCCCGCCGCTGACCTCACGCGTCCACCGGCTGCCCATCGGCGTGGTCACGGTCATCGTGCCGTTCAACTGGCCGATCGCGATCCTCGGAGCGAGCCTGCCGTACGCGCTGCTCGCCGGGAACACCGCCGTCGTCAAGCCCCCGCCCACCGTGCCGCTGGCGATGGTGCGCACCCTGGAGCTCTTCGCCGCAGGACTGCCGGCCGGTGTGCTGAACGTCGTCACCGGCGACAACGACGCGGTCGCCCCGGTGCTCACCGATCCACGGGTACGGAAGATCGTGTTCACCGGCAGCACCGCCGCCGGCCGGACCGTCATGGCCGCCGCCGCGCAGAACCTGGCCGCGGTGACCCTGGAACTCGGCGGCAACGATCCCGCGATCGTCCTGGACGACGCCGATCTGACCGAGGATCACATCGGCCGTCTGGCCCAGGGCGCATTTCTGACGAGCGGTCAGGTGTGCATGGCGGTCAAGCGGGTGTACGTCCACCGCTCGCGCTACGAGGAACTCGTCGGCAAGCTGTCCGCCGCACTCGACGTCCACCGGGTGGGCCCGGGCGCCGACCCCGCCTCCACCCTGGGCCCGCTCAACAGCGCGGCCCAGCGGGAGAAGGTGCTCGCCCTGCTGGCCGAGGCGGCCGATGCCGGGGCCGAGATCCGCGAACTGGGCACGCTGGACGCCGCTGTCGCCTCCTCCGGTGGCCACTTCCTGCGTCCGACGCTTGTCCTCGACCCCGACCCGCGGCTGCGGATCGTCACCGAGGAACAGTTCGGCCCCGCCCTGCCGATCCTGCCCTACGACGACCTCGACTCCGTACTGGACCACGTCAACGGCGACTGGTCGGGGCTGTGTTCCTCCGTCTGGAGCGCCGACCCCGTCCGTGCGTCCGCCCTCGCGGAGCGGCTGCGCACCGGCACCACCTGGATCAACCACGCCAACGCGGTCGCGTGTGACGACCGGGCCCCGTTCGGCGGTTTCCGGCAGAGCGGCATCGGCCGCGAGATGGGACCCGACGGTCTGCTGGCCTTCACCGAGGCGCACACCGTCACGGTGCCCGGCGGCTGAGCTTCGGAGGGTCTTGGCTGACCGTCGTCAGCAGATGGTCGACCAGGGGGTTCCGGTCGTTCCTGCGCCAGGCGACGGCGACGCGCGTGCGGGCGGTGTCCGGCGTGATCCTGCGGAAGGCGACGCCTTTGAGACGGATGCGCCGGATGCTCGCCGGAGCCAGGGAGACGCCCAGACCGGTCTCCACCAGGGCGCACACGGTCTGCCACTCCACCGCGTGCTGTGTGATCCGCGGGGTGAATCCCGCCGCGGTGCACAGCCCGATGATCTGGTCGTGGAACTGCGGGCCGGCCGCGCGGGGCAGCAGCACGAAGGGGGAGTCCGCCAACTGCGCAAGCTGCACGGTCCGTTGGGCGGCCAGCGGATGGTTGGGCGGCAGCACGGCCACGAACGGCTCGCTGAGGACCGTCCGGAAGCCGAGCTCCGTCTCGTCGGTGGGGGGTTCGCGCAGCAGGCCGATGTCGATGGTCCTGTCGTGCAGGGCGGCGATCTGCGGCGCGCTCGTCATCTCGCGGATGTCCAGGCGCACGCCGGGGTACCGATCCCGGAAGGTGCGCAGCAGGCCGGGTAGAACGGTCAGCGCGAGGGAGGCGGCGAAGCCGATCCGCAGGCGCCCGGCCCGGCCGCTGCCGACGGCCCGGGCCGCGGCCAGGCCGTCCGCGAGATCGGCGAGCACCCGCCGCGCGGCGGGCAGGAGTTCCCGGCCCGCCGGGGTGAGCGTGACGCGTCCCGGCTCACGGTGGAACAGGGCGTGGCCGACTCTGTCTTCCAGACGGCGGATCTGCTGGCTCAGCGGTGGCTGGGCGATGCCCAGGCGGGCGGCCGCGTGGCCGAAGTGGAGTTCTTCGGCGAGCACGACGAAGGCGTGCACCTGCTGCAGGGGGAGTTCGGGGCGCTCCATACGCCTAGAGATATCAGGCCATGCCTCTTGCTGTACGAGACGTATCTGTGCTGGCCACCTGGCGTTGGTGGAGCAGGCCGAGGCGAGGTTCGGTCGGCCGTCTCGATGCTCGTGTGGCGCCCCGCGGCTCGTCGCCGGGATGCGCAGGCCGGGCGAGGCCGACAGCAGAGCATGGGCCGGCTCGGCGCACGCGACGACGAGGTGCTCGCGGTTGTCGAGGACGAGCAGCGCGTCGCGCCGGGTCAGGAAGGCGGCGAGCCGGTCGACGACCGGTCGGCCGCCCGGGTCCGCCGGATCACCGGGAACGCGTCGTGCGGAGCGGTGGGGTGGTTGGTCCGGATGAGGGACCCGTACGGCGGCTGTGACAGAGTTCTCACAGGATCCGACAGCGCCTCGCCGCAGTCGCCGCGGGTGGGTCTTGGTGGGCGTTGCGGGCAGCTCGGGGCGAAGGGCCTCTTTTGGTGTACCCGCTGGTAGCTCCAAGACTTGATCCATGGTCGACGCGTGCCGGCGGAGCGACTGCGGAGTCCCCGGTGCAGGCGGTTGCCGCGTGAGAGATACGGGATGGATGGGGCGGACGTGACCAGCGTGATGGGTGTGGTGGGTGGTCTGCCTGCTGCCTTCACCAGTTTCGTGGGACGGCAGCGCGAGATGGCCGAGGTGCGCCGTCTTCTCGGCAGTGCGCGACTGGTGACCTTGACCGGTGCCGGCGGGGTGGGCAAGACGCGGCTGGCGCTGGAGGCGGCCGCGGCGTCGGCCCGGGCGTTCCCGGGTGGGGTGTGGCTGGTGGATCTGGCCCCCGTGCGTGACCCGGCGGTGGTGGCGGAGGCGGCGGCGGTGACGCTGGGGGTGGTGGATCAGGGCACCCGGCCGGTGCCGGAGCTGCTGGCGGCGCATGTGTCGGGGCGGCGGCTGCTCATGGTCCTGGACAACTGCGAGCACCAGGTCGAGGCATGCGCGCAGCTGGCGCAGAGCCTGCTGGCCGCCGCCCCCGAGGTGCTGATCCTGGCCACGAGCCGGGAGACGTTGCAGGTGACGGGGGAGCATGTCGTCGCCGTCGCGCCGATGGTCCCGGAGGAGGCGGTCGAGCTGCTGGTGCAGCGGGCGGCCGCCGTACGGCCGGGTTTCCGGCTCACGGAGGAGAACCGGGAGGCGGTGCACCGGTTGTGCGCCGACCTGGACGGGCTGCCGCTGGCGATCGAGCTGGCCGCCTCCCGACTGCGCACCTTGGCGGTGGAGCCGGCCATCGAACGGTTGGCGGACCGCTTCGCGTTGCTGACGGCCGGCAGTCGCGCCGCCAGGCCGCACCAGCGCACACTGCGCGCCGCGATCGACTGGAGCTGGGAGCTGTGCACCCCCGCGGAGCGGCTGCTGTGGAGCCGGCTGTCGGTGTTCGCCGGCAGCTTCACCCTCGAGGCGGCCGAGGGCGTCGGCTCGGGCGAGGGCCTCGGGGCGGACGAGGTGCTGGACGTGTTGGACCGGCTGGTGGCCCAGTCCCTGGTCGAGCACGCCGGCACCGATCGGCGGCCCCGCTACCGCTTGCTGGAGACGATCCGTCAGTACGGGTGGGAACACCTGACGGACCGCGGCGAGGTCCAGGAGGTCCGGCGACGTCACCGCGACTTCTTCCTCGCCCTCGCCGAGCGCTGTCACCAGGACTGGTTCGGCCCCGGACAGGCGGAGACCCTGGCCCGGCTGCACGCGGACCACGGCAATCTGATGGCGGCCCTGGAGTACCGGGAGGCGGCGGAGCCCGGTCCGGACGGCGGCCCCCGGCCGGAGCAGGGTGAGGACCGGCAGGCCGCGCTGGCGCTGCCCGCCGCGCTGGTCTTCCACTGGATCGCGGGCGGGTGCCTCAGCGAGGGGCGGCGGTATCTGGAACGGGCCCTGGCCGCGGCGCCGGAGCCCACCGCGGCCCGGGCGCGCGCACTGCTGGTCGCCACCCATGTCGCGTACACCCAGGCCGACCTCGGGGCGGCGCGCCGGTTTCTGGAGGAGGCCGAGGAGCTCACCGCACGGCTCGGGGACGCCGTGGCCGGCGCGCACGCACGGGGGCACCGCGGTGCACTGGCGCTGCGCGAGGGGCGTACGGAGGACGCCGTCACCCACTTCGAGCAGGCGGTGGCCGCGCATTCCGCGCTCGGCGACCGGTTCGGCGAGGTCGGCTGGCGCTGCGGGCTCGCCATCGCCCAGACCCTGTGCGGAGACCCGCGCGCGCCCGGGACCAGCGCGCAGGCGCTGGCCGACACCGAGAGGCACGGGGAGCGGTGGACCCGCGCACGTCTGCTGATGGTGCTCGGCCGACGCGCCTGGGGGCTGGGCGAGCAGACCGAGGCCAAGGAACGCACCCTGTCCGCGCTCGCCACACTGCAGGGCTTCAGCGACACCATCGGCGTGGCGCGCATGGCCGAGCAGCTCGCCTGGATCACCGCATCGACAGGTGACCATGAACGGGCCGGCCGGTTGCTGGGCGCGGCCCGGGCGCTGCGAGAGGCCGTCGGTATCACCGTCGCCGCGGGCAACCCGCACCACGAGGAGGACCACGACCGGTGCACGGCCCAGGTCCGGAACGCCCTGGGCCCCGCCGGCCACGAACAGGCACTGGCGGCCGGCGCCGCGATCGCCGGCGCCGACCAGGTCATCGCCTACGCGCTCGACACCGGCACGGGCGACACCGGCACCGGGTCGGCCGCCTCGCCGGCTGCCACGAGCGGGCTGACCCGCCGGGAGGAGGAGGTCGCCGCACTCGTCGCCCGGGGCATGACCAACCGCAGGATCGCCGCCGAACTGGTGCTGTCCCCCCGTACCGTCGACAACCACGTCAACCGCATCCTGACCAAACTCGGCTTCTCCTCCCGTGCCCAGATCGCCGCCTGGTGGGCCGCGAAGTAGGTACTCATTGCGCAGAACTACTCACGACCTGGGGGCCGCCCCCGGTCGAGGCTTGTGACATGGCGCTTCACCAGCGCCGTGTCCTCGCGTGACGGACCCGCTGTCAGCAGGATCCCCGCGCCCGCAGCCCGACCGGAAGGCCCCCACATGTTCCCCGCACGCCCTCACGGCATCCCGGGCTCTCGCCCCTGCATCGGGCCGGACAGGGCAGACACTGCGGCGGCTGGGACGGCCTCCGCGGCACACCACTGACAGCCGCCGCCAAGCACCGCCGACCAGGGCATCCGGCTGCCCCGACAGCCCTGACCCCTCGGTTGCACCGAACAGGAGTTCCGCCATGCCCATGGCCCGCATCGACATGATCCGCGGCCGCGACCCCGAGTCCGTCCGCGCTGTCGCCGACGCCGTCCAGCAGTCCCTCATCGACGTGCTGCACATCCCCGAGCGCGACCGGTTCCAGATCATCACCCAGCACGACCCCGACGAGATCATCGCCCTGGACGCCGGACTCGGCTTCCGGCGTACACCCGGCACCGTCATCGTCCACATCTTCACCCAGCGCGGCCGTTCCACCGAGGTCAAGCAGGACCTGTACCAGAGGCTCGCCGAACGGCTCGCCGCCGCGGGCGTGGACGGCAAGGACCTGTTCATCAGCTACTTCGAAAACGGTCCCGAGGACTGGTCGTTCGCCGACGGCCGCGCCCAGTACGTCGAGGGCGACCTCCGCATCCCCGGCCACTGACCCCGACCACCCCCGGGATCCGGCCCTCCATCAGCAGCCCGGGCGCTCCGGTCCGGGCCTCACCAGCGAAGGAACCCGCATGTCGCACCACCTCGACTCGCCCGCCGCCCGCCAGGACGTCCGGCTCGACATCACCGACTTCTACGTCTTCCGCGGCGAGCGCGGCACCGTGTTCGTCCTGAACGTCAACAACTCCATCACCGGCCCCGAGGCCCCGCAGGGCTTCCACCACGAGGGCCGCTACGAGTTCCGGATCGACACCGACGCCGACGCCCGCCAGGACCTCGCCTACCGCTTCACCTTCGGCGAACCCGGCCCGGACGGCGGGCAGCGCTGGACCCTGCACCGGCTGACCGGCGACCAGTCCCGCGACGACACCGCCACCGGCACCGAGGTCGCCACCGGCGTCACCGGCGAGGAGACCGCCGGAAGCGCGGGAGAGCGGATCTGGGCCGGGCGGGCCGGCGACCCGTTCTGGATCGACCACGACGTCCTGGTCGCCGTCGGCGAGGCGTTCGGCCACGGCGAGCGCGTGGACCTGTCCGGCTGGGACCGGAGCAAGGCCACCAACGTGTTCGCCGGACAGACCGTCCACTCCCTCGTCCTCGAGGTCTCCGACGAGGAACTGCTCCGGCACACCGGCGGCGCTTTGGCCCTGGGCACCTGGGCGGTGAGCATCCTGGCCACCGACGCCGGAGGCTGGCGGCAGATCCAGCGCGCCGGCCACCCGATGTTCCACCCGATCTTCAGCCAGCACGACCCGGACCTCGGCGACCGCTACAACACCACCCGGCCCGACCAGGACCGCGAGCTGTACACCGACCTGATCGCCGGCCGGATCGCCGACGTCGTGGCCGCCTACGACACCGCGGACGACGCGCGCGCCTACGGGGAGACGGTGACCGCCTTCCTCTTCCCCGACGTACTGCCCTACCGCGTCGGCAGCCCCGCCGGGTACGGCTTCGCCGGATGCAACGGCCGCACCCTCACCGACAACGTCGTCGACGTGATGTTCAGCCTCGCCACCAACACCCCCTTCGACATCGGCCTGACCAAGGACTGTGTCACCGCCCGCCCGACCGGCGCCTTCCCCTACGTCGCACCAGTCGCCTGACCGACCACAGCCCACGCCGTCGAGTCATCCGACGGCCCGCCGCACAAGTACGGAGCAATCACATGGCACTTGTACCGAACAACAGCCTGATCACGGCCTCGCCTGAGGAAGGCCGGGAGCTGGCTCTGAAGATGGCCCGTCTGGTGATCAAGGCGACGCAGCCGGACGACGAGGTGCGCGGCAGGCTGCGCCCGGTGTACGCCGAGAACCCCGACTCACTGATCGCCGTCGGACATGTGGTGGCGGTCGAGTTCGCCACCATCGCGGCCGCCAACGACTACTGGCGCTGACCGACTGGTGTGGTGGTTGCGATGCGAGACGGTGGCAGTGCTTTCCTGCATGCGGATCTGCTCCCGGAGTCGACGCTGAAGAACGTCGTCGACACGATGGTGCACCTGGTGGAGTTCGCCGGTGCGCTGGTCATTTTCGTCGGCGCGCTCTGGGCGTTCGTGCAGCTCCTGAGGGGTGCGGTGCCATGGGGACGGGCCGACAAGGGCGGTGCGCGGGAGCCGCGTTGGGAGTTCAACCGGATACGGCTCTCCCTGGGGCGGTTTCTCACGCTGGGACTTGAGTTCCAGTTGGCCGGGGACATCCTGCGCACGGCCATCGCCCCGACGTTCACGGAGATCGGGCAGCTGGCGGCGATCGCGGCTATCCGTACCGTCCTGAACTATTTCCTGGGCAAGGAGATCGAGAAGGAGCGCGAGGAGGTCGAGCGGGTGCCCGGCGGGGAGCCCGCGATGAGTCCGGCGGTCCCGTCATGACGACGGTGCTGCACCAGGTGGCCCTGCTGGTGACACTGCTGGGGTTGCTCTCCGCCGGCTGCGCCGCCCTCCGCCTGCGCCGGGTCCAGCCCACGGTCGCTCTGCTGACCGACTTCCTCCTGGCGGCGGGCCTGATCCGGCTGGCCGCGGCTCCGTCGTGGATGTCGCTGACCACCGCCGCGGCGACCGTTGCCGTCAGGATGCTGGTCAACGCGGGGCTGCGCGCCCTGGATGCGCGACATCCATGAGGCAGCGCAGCGGGCAGCCTCCCGGCCTCACACAGGTGTCGATCCTGGCGGTCGTGGCGTCGCCCGGGTCGTCGCGGCGGACCACGACGGCCGCCGCCCGTACGTCGGGGTCCTCCAGCAGCACCGCGCGGATCTCGTCCGGCCCGATCCGGAAGCCGCCGGATCTTGACCTGGCCGTCGATCCGCCCGAGGTGTGCGAGGCGGTCGTCCGGGCGCAGGCGTCCCAGGTCGCCGCTGCGGTACATGGCGCCGCCGGTGAAGGGGTCGGGAACGAAGCGCCGTGGGGGGCAACTCCTCCCGGCCGAGGCAGCCGAGTGCGACACCGGGGCCGCCGACGCAGATCTCACCCGCCATGCCGGGCGGCAGCAGCCGTCCGGCCGGGGCGGTCACGTACAGGTGCCGGCCGGGCAGCGCACGCCCGGCCGAGCGGGTCGACGCGAGCGCCGGACGTCGGGTGAGGGTCTGCTCGGTGATGTGGTCCGTCGTCTCGGTGATGCAGAACAGGTTCACCGCGCGGCAGACCGACTCCCGGTCGGTGAGGCGGGGTGCGCGGACCGTCAGCCGGACTGCTGGGAGGTCTGCTCGGCGGATGCGGCCGGCTCGGCCGGGTCGGGGGCGGTGTAGTACACGGACGTGCCCTGCTTGCTGCGCTGGGCCTGGTTCTTGGCGACGAGCCCTTCGAGTGTCGTACGCACCACCGTGGTCTTCATCGCGCGCTCGGGATGCTGCTGTCCCAGGGCGGTGGTGATCTCGGCGGCCGACCGGGGCTCTTCCTGGTCGGCGAGGTGGTTCCGTACGAGGTCCACCAGCTTGGGCAGGGCAGGCTGCGGGGCCGGTGCCTCGGCGGTGGTCTTCTTGCCGGCGCGCTCCTTCGCCGGGGCGGGCTGCTTGGCCTTCGTCCGCTTGGCCGCGCCGGACGACGCCGCGGACTTCTTGCGGGGAGCGGGCACCGCCTTGACCGGCTCGGCCGCAGGCGCGACGGACGCCGCCGGGACACCGAGGGCCTGCTGGAGGTTCACCAGAACCGTGTGATCGTGCCGTACCGCGGCCAGTTGCTCCTGCAGCGCTTCGATCTCACCGCTGAGGCGTTCCTGCTCCTTGAGATTGCGTTCCAGGTCGCCGGTCACCTGGGCGCTGTACTGGGAGGTCAACTCGGTGACGGGGGCGGTGGTTTGGGACATGATGCTCACACCCTTCCTGGAGGCCGCGGCCGATGGGCGGCGAGCCCATGGCGTACGCGAAGTCGAACGTTCATGCTGTCTCGGCTGCTGCCACGCGAGGAGTGGCAGTTACAGACGCACATCTGTGTCGTAGCGATAGTACGGAAGACAGCCCGTAGTTCTCTCCCGTATGACCTTTCCGGACCAACAGGACCTCCTCGGCCGTACCTGGTGCAGGGCCCGGGCGGCTATGTGTGGTCACGCAGGAAGGTGGGGATCTCGTCGCGGGTCGGGTAGTTCGGCAGGGGCGCGGGCTCGCTCTGAAGGAACGCGGTGATGACGGCGGCGGCGCGGTCGTTGTTGTCGTCCAGGCCGTTCCACATGTGGTGCCCGACTCCGGGCATGTACTGCGTGCGCTGGATGGCGGAGTCATGGGCGAGGACGGTGGTCGCCCATTGACGGACCTGGGAGGAGCATTCGGCGATCATCAGCATCGCGGGGATCCGGGAGCGCCTCAGTCGCGGAGCGATGGAGGGTGAGTCCTTGACCGTCTGCTGGACGCGGAGACTGGCGGCGGGGCTGAAGGAGAAGTTCTGTGCGGTGTCCTCGGCCGGGATCCGGTGGGCGTCACGCGCACAGTAGGCGGATGCCGTGTCGCTGCCGAGGTCGGCGGCGGTGAACGCGTTGTCGCCTTCGGCCTGTCCGATCAGTCCGGTGTCGGGGGTGAGGAGTCCGAGTCGCATGAGGCCGAATGCCGCGGCGTACCGGGGGACGTGTGTCGATCGCGGTCCGGTCATGGCCGGCGCGAGGCCCCGTGCGGATTTTCGGCCCTTGTGCCCGTTGATGTGTGCGGTGGGGCCGTCCATGGGGCCGGGCTCGGCGATGATCGCCCGGTGCAGGCGTGCGGCGACGCTCGGGTCGGCCAGGGCTCGGGTGAGCACGGCCCCGCCTGCGGAGAATCCGAGGATGTCGACCCTGCCCCTGCCCAGGCGGTCGATGAAGGCGGCGAGGTCGCGGACCGACCTGGAGATCGTGTACTGGCCCATGGGGAGCAGGTCGCTGCGTCCGCCGCCGGCCTGTTCGTAGGCGTAGACGTCGTAGCCCTTGCGTGCCAGAAGCTGCAGGAACCGGTGGTCGAGCAGTGAGATACCGCGGACCGGTCCGCCGTTGAGGTACACGAACGGGAGGGGATGCCGGGGGCCGCGCTCTGCGGGCGGGTAGTGATACACGGCGACCCGGCTGCCCGTGGCCAGACTCCAGTGCTGCGTCGCCACGAAGGGCAGGGCGGGCGGGTACCTCCGGGCCGTGGGCACCGTCGGGACACAGACCGACGCCGTCAACGCTGCCGCGACGACCACGGGCAGGAAGGGCACGAGCCGCGCCGCCCGGGTGCGACGCCGACCCCGCCACAGTGCGACGACGGTCCCGACTCCAAGGGCCGGCAACCATGCGCCGAGCCCTGAGCCCGCCCCGTCCGTGAGGACGATCAGGACGAGAAAGACGCCGATCAGCGCCGCGACGGCGGCCAGGGTCAGCAGTAAGCGGCCGGTGAGGCGGGCAAGGCATGGGGCGAACGTGGGCACGGTAGTCCTCCGAGGTTTCCAAACGCTGTTTCAAAACGACGTTACCAAAGAGGGTAGGCTCCTCGTCATGGGTAGGCCGAGAACGAACGACGAGACCGTCAAGGAGCGACTGGTGGAGTGCGCGACCGAGTTGCTCGCCACCCGTCCGCAGGAGTCGGTCACCGTCCGCGCCGTGGCCACGGCCGCCGGGACGTCGACGGCGGCCGTGTACTCGCTGTTCGGCGGCAAGGACGGGCTGATCGAAGCGGTACGCGACGAAGCCGTCACCGGCCTGTTCCAGTCCCTGACGGCGGTGCCGACTTCCGAGGACCCCCTCGCCGACATCTACTCGCTGGCGGTGGCGTACCGACGATGGGGGCGGGAACACAGCCACCTGTACTCCGTGCTGTTCGGTGGGGTGCAGTCCTTCGAGCCGTCGGGGGCGGTCGGTACGGGTGACCCCGTTCGACCGCTCATCGCGGCAATCGACCGGGCCGTGACGGAGTCCGTCCTCGACGGCCGGGCGACGTCGATCGCGCTCTCGCTCTGGGTGACCCTGCACGGGCTTGTGGCACTTGAACTCGCCGGCGCCCTCGACGCCCCCACGGCAGAGGCCGCGTTCTCCTCGACGATCCACGCCACGCTGCGCGGATGGGCGACCCCCAAGGTGTTCCGCAGCCTTCGCCGTCGCTCGGAGCCCGCTTGAGGCCGTTGAGCTCGACCATGGGTGCTCGTCCAAGGAGGATGCGGGCGGCGATGTGGACGGGCGGTCCGCCGGTGACGGCCTGCCTGGTCGCGTAGGCCGGTGGCTTCCCGTGTCGCCCGGGCGATCCCGGCAGGACACGGGCCGCTTCGGTCAGTTGTCGCCGTCCGCCGCGTCGGCGTGCAGGTCGAGGGTCCAGTTCTGGCCGACGAGGTCGTGGCCGAAGCTGTGGTGGCGTTCCTCGTCGGCGAGGGTGAAGCCGAAGCCCTGGTAGATCCTGCGCGCCGCCACCAGTACGTCGTTGGTCCACAGCGTCACCCGCTCGTAGCCCGCCTCACGGGCGAAGGCCAGGCACGTCGCGACCAGGCGTGACCCGAGGCGAAGACCCCTGCCCTCCGGAGTGACCAGCAGGATCCGCAGCTTGGCCACCTTCGGCCGGTCGCCGGCCACCAGGAAGACGCAGCCCACGCGCCGGCCGTCGACCTCGGCGATCCAGGCCGCCTCACGGGCCGGGTCGTGTGTGGCGCCGTAGTCGGCGACGATCTTGGCGACCAGGACCTCGAAGTCGGTGGTCCAGCCGAACTGCTGGGCGTAGACCTCGCCATGGGCCATCACCACCCATCCCAGGTCGCCGGGACGGTCCGCGCGACGCACGACGACTTGCTGCTGAACCTGCTGCGACATGAGCTGGACTCCTGGCCCCGTGATCGTGCCCCCATCGACTGAAACAGTTGTTTCAGTTGCGTTAGGCTAGCCCCGTGCCCCAGGAAACGCCAACACCCTCCGCCCGGCAGACCGAGCTGCTGGAGGCGGCGTACCGGTACGCCCTCGCCCACGGCCTGACCGACCTGTCACTGCGCCCGCTGGCCGAGGCCATCGGCTCCAGCCCGCGGGTCCTGCTCTTCCTCTTCGGAAGCAAGGACGGCCTGCTGCGGGCGGTGCTGGCACGTGCCCGCGCCGACGAGCTGGCGCTCCTGGACCGGGTCGGGCAGCCCGACCGCCCCGCCGGGCTGGTCCCGGCCGTCGAGCGGGTCTGGGCGTGGCTCGCCGCGCAGGAGCACCGGCCCCTGCTGCGGCTGTGGGCCGAGGCGTACGCGCGCTCCCTCGTCGAGTCCGACGGGGCCTGGGCCGGTTTCGCCCGTACGACGGTGGAGGACTGGCTCGGCGTCCTGGCCGACTGCCAGCCGCCGTCCGAACGGGACGGCGCGGACGGCGCCGCTCGCCGCACCCTGGCCCTGGCCGTACTGCGGGGCGCCCTGCTCGACCTCCTCGCCACGGACGACGAGAAACGGCTCACCGAGGCCGTCGAGCACCAGCTCGCCCTGCTGCAGGACTGAAACGCGGGCCGGGCGCACCGGCGCCCCGCTCCCGGCCGTCACCACACGCACGGCAGTTCGACCTCGATCACGGTCGGCCCTCCGGCGGGGCTGACGACCGCCATCGTCCCGTCCAGCGCGGCCACCCGTCGCCGCATGCCGAGCAGTCCCGAGCCGCCGGCGTCGGCGGCGCCGCCGCATCCCTCGTCCGCGACCCGTACGCGCAGACCCCGCCGGACCCGCACCAGCCGGACCTCGGCATGGGAAACCCCGCTGTACTTGGCGACGTTGGTGAGCGACTCGGCCACCACGAAGTAGGCGGCCGCCTCCACCGCCGCGGGCGCCCGTACCTCCCCGTCCATGCCCACGACATCCACCGCCACGTCCAGACCTTCCCCGCTCCCGGCTTCTCCCGACCGGGGAGTCCCCCAGCTCGCCGCCAGTGCTCGCACCGCGCCGACGAGGCCGCGGTCGCTCAGGATCGGGGGGTGGATGCCGCGCACGACCTGCCGCAGCTCCGCCAGCGCCTTCTCCGCCTGCTCCTGTGCCTCGTCCAGCAGCCGCAGAGCGGTCTGCGGATCACGGGCGAGAGCGCGCTTGGCGATTCCGATCCGCAGGGACAACGCCACCAGGCGCGCCTGTGTTCCGTCGTGCAGATCCCGCTCGATACGGCGCAGTTCGGCGCCGTGCGCGGAGATCGCCTCGGCCCGGGTCGAGGCCAGCTCCTCCACCCGCGCGGTCAGCCGGACCTGCGGGGACGGCTTGAGCAACGCGGTCGACCAGTCGGCCTCCAGATCCGCGAGGCGCACGATCAGCGGCAGGACGACCGCCTCGCGGCGCAGCGGTCCGCACCGCACGCCGTCGACGACCAGCCCCACCGGCCACAGCGGCAGCGCGACGGCGAGCAGCGCGCCGTACCCCCAGTAGGCGACCATCCAGCGCGCGTCCGTGCGGGTGCCGGGATCGCGCACGGCCTTCACCACCCGCTCGCGGATCGTGCCGGTCAGCGGCCGGTACACCTCGGGGATCCGCACCCCGGTCCACGCGGCGGTCAGGTTCCGCTTGGCACCCGCGATCCGCCGGAGCAGCAGCACCGTCTCGGGCAGCAGCCAGGCCCCGACGACCACCACCGTGCCGACGGCGGTGATCAGCAGCACGGTGATGAAGATCCACATCCCGAAGGCCATCGCCGCGGCCAGGGCGAGGTGGACCGTGGCCCGCCAGGCGCGCCGTACCGTCTTCCCCATGGGAAAAACGCTAGACGATCGGGGTTCCGACAGCGGTCGGGTGCGCCCCCTCTCGGGGGTGTAGCGGGCTACACCACGGGTCGGGGAGCGCGCTGCCTCGTGGCGGCGCGGCGGCGACGGGATCGTGGAGGGCAGACATCCCGGGCGCCACGAGCCCCCCGTACCGAAGGAACCTCCATGAAGCCGAAGTCGCCTCTCGCCGTGGTGAAGTCGTTCGTCGCCGACCTGCTGCTCTGGACGTTCTTCGTCGCCGGCCTGGCCGCCGGCGCCGGTGCGGGCGCCGTCCTCGACGGCACGGAGAAGAACGCGGCGACGATCGTCGGGATGGCCGTCTCGCTGTTGGCGGGCTCGCGCATCGCGAAGAAGCCGAAGATCAAGGCGTTTCTGTCGACGCGGCCGGTGCTGTGGTTCCTGTTCCTGTTCAACGGCGGCGTCGCTGTGGTCTCCTACCTCACCATGGACGGCGCCAAGGGCATCGCGACCGCCGCCGGTATGGGCCTGGTCGCGCTGGGCGCGGCCGGCGGCCTGGTGAGCGGCCGCCGCAACGCGGCCGGCCGTCCCGAGCAGCCCACGCCCGACCACTCGGTCACCGGTTGGTAGGACGCCCCCGGCGTGGCGTGGCGGCCGGGTCCTTCTCGGCCTGGGAGCGGGCCCTCGGGAACTCAACAGTTCTTCTTGACGAACTCGATGTTGCCGAGCCAGGAGCCGAGGAGGGTCACGCCCGCGCCCCACAGGACGCCGCCGATGACGTTGAAGACCAGGAACGAGCGGCGAACAGGTGCTTCCGCTCGACGTCGGTCATGCGCAGCGCCTTCGCGACCTCCCGCCGCAGGCAGCCCCGCACACGCCGCTCCGCGCCGCGGTCGGGAATGCCCGCCTGCTCGGGGGTGATGTTCGCGCGCCGGGAGATCAGGAACTCCCACACCTCGTCCTTGGTGCTCATGACCTCCACGTCAAAGCCGGCGCAGGCACCACTGGGACGGCCTGCCGGCACCCGGCACAGCGCCCCGCGCCGGGGCCGGCTGATCAGTGGGCCCGCGCGGGCCGCTCTGGAGGAGGGCTGGATTCTGCCTCGGGCGGTCGTCCACGGCCGTGGCCCCCCGGTGCCCGGGTCTGCAACGCTCGACCGGAGATCCAGCGGACCAGGAGACACCGTCGCCGGTGTCTCGAAGACCCCTTGAGAGGGAGTTCCGCATGCCCCACTCCGCGTTGTCCGTCCACCTCCCCCTTGGCGCCGACCCGGCGAACGAGGGCGAGGAAGCCGCCCTGGGCACCCTCCTGCGCCAGTTGGTCCTGGCCGTCGGGCCGCTCAACGTGCTCCAGGCCGGCTGCCCGTACGAGTCCTCCGCCGTCCAGCTCGCGGCGGCGCTCAGCGAGAACGGGCGGGGCCGGGTCATGTGCTGCGACGCGGACACCGCCCGGTCGCAGAGAGCGGCCGCGGCGATCGAGCGGGCGGGTCTGACCCCGTACGCGCAGATGCGGGCCGGCAGCCCCGAGCGGGTGCTGCCGGCCGTGCCGGGGCCGGTCGACCTGCTGCTGCTCGGCGGTGTGCCGGAGTCGCATCTGCCGCTGCTCCGGCTGCTGGAGCCCCGCATGCTGCCGGGCGCGGTGGTCCTGGCGTACGGCGTGCGCCGGTTCGCCGCACGGTGCGCGGAGTTCCTGGCGTACGTCCGGCCGCGCGGCGGCGACTACGTGTCGCTGCCCCTGCCCTTCGGCGCCGGCGTGGAGATGGCCGTCCGCGCCTCCTGAACCGCCGGCCCGCCCGCCCACCGTACCCAGCGCGACCGAGAGGAGCGATGTGTCCAGCCCTGCCGTACCGCAGTCCCTCGCCGAGGGGCGCCCCCGTCCGACCGGCGACCTCCACGCCACCCCGTACGACGCGCCGCCGGGCCGGGACCCGGCCGCGATCACCAGCACCCTCGACCTGCTCCGGCTGATCCACCACCGGGCCGCCCGGCGCGCCCGCCGTCACACCGAGGAGCGCTGATGGCGCCGGGAACCGTGCGCGAGGCGCTGGTCCGGTACTGCCTGCGACCCGTGCTGCGCTCGCTGATCGCCTACGGAAGCATCCACGTGGTCCCCTACTGGCACCCCGACCTCGGTCCCGCGCCCTACGCGTCCGACGAGCCGTCCGAAGGCGCCCTCGCCCACGACGACAGCCTGCCCTACAGAACGTCTCGAGCACCGCTCCAGAGCGGACCGGAAGCCTGGCGCTGACACCCCCTCCCGATCCTCCCGAGGAGAGTTGCGATGAGCGATGAACGACTGGTCGGCACCTGGACCACCCAGCTGGACGACGACGGCAAGGCCGTTCCCGGCCTGGTCTCCTTCTCGGCCGACGGCGGGGTCGTCTCGACCCAGCTGAACACCAAGAACATCGGACTGGGCACCTGGCGCTCCACCGGCCCCGGCACCTTCGAGTACGGGTTCCACATCCTCGCGGCGGACCCCGAGGGCAACCACGTGGGCGAGGCCCATGTCCGGGTGGAGGGCGAGTTCGTCTCCGACACCCGCTGGCAGGGCTCCGGCGGCGCCAAGTTCTACGACCCGCAGGGCACCGAACTGCGCGGCCACTCCGGCTCCAAGGTGACCGCCGACAAGTTCGGCGTCGACGACTGATGCTGCGCGACCGCATCCGGGGCGAACTGGTCGAGCCGTCCGACCCCGGCTTCGCCCTGGCCAGACAGCTGCAGAACACCGAGTACGACACCGTCCGGCCGTACGCCGTCGCCTACTGCGCCGCGGAGGACGACGTGGTGGCCTGCCTCCGCCATGCGCGCGAGCACGGACTGCGGGTGCACATCCGGGGCAACGGCCACAGCATGAACGGCTGGTCGACCGGCGAAGGGCTGGTCGTCGACCTGTCCCGGATGAACCACGCCGTGGCCGACGGACCGCACGTACGGCTCGGCGCGGGCGTCCAGTCCCTCGACGCGCTGGCCGCCCTGAAACCGCAGGGCCGCCAGATCGTCACCGGCACCTTCCCCACGGTGAGCGTGGGCGGATTCCTGACCGGCGGCGGCATCGGCTGGCAGACCCGCAGGTTCGGCACGGGCAGCGACCGGATCGCCGCCGCCCGGGTGGTGCTGGCCGACGGGCGCGTCGTGCGGTGCTCCCCGACCGAGGAGCCCGACCTGTACTGGGCGCTGCGCGGCGGCGGGGGAGGCAGCTTCGGCGTGGTCACGGAGTTCGAGGTGCTGCCCGTCGACGCCCCGGCCCTGACCTCCTTCGAGACGCTCTGGGCGTACGAGGACGCGGTGGACGTCCTGACCGCCTGGCAGGAGTGGTGCGTCAACGGGCCGGACGAGCTGGGCACCTCCCTGGTCGTGCTGCCCGGCATGTTCGGCCCCGGCGGGCGTCCCGTGGTCCGGGTGTGGGGCGTGCACCTGGGGCCGCCCGCACAGCTGGAGGCGGAACTCGACGCCCTGACCGAGCTCGCCGCGGCCAAGCCGCTCAGCCGGACCGTCGGCGCCCGGGGCGCCTACTCCGACGTGATGCACGAAGCGCTCTGCGGATCGCAGACCGTGGCCCAGTGCCACCGCACCGGCACGAGCGAGGAGGCACAGGGCCACCGCCACCCCTACACCCGGCAGAGCTACCGGCTGACCGGACGCGCCGCCACCCGGGCGGAGTCGGCGTCCCTGCTGGACGCCTGGGACCCGGCACTGGACCAGGACGGCCGGGAACGCTACCTGCTGTGCATCGCGGTCGGCGGCGCCGCGAACCGGGTGCCCGCGACCGCGACCGCGTACGCGCACCGGGACGCCCAGTTCCTGATCGGCTATCAGATGGCCTGCCGCGACCCGGCGGCGGACCCGGACGCGCCCGGCCGCCTCACCGCCTGGGCCGACCGGGCGGCCGCGGCCCTCGCCCCGCTGGCCTGCGGCTCGTACATCAACTTCCCCAGTTCCCGGGTGAGCGAGGACTGGGAGACCGACTGCTTCGGCGAGAACCGCGCCCGCCTGAGGGAGGTCAAGCGGGCGTACGACCCGGACGACTTCTTCCGGCACGCGCAGAGCATCGGCGGCCGGCCCCCGACGACCAAGGCGGCTTCATGAAGACGGATCTGCACGACAAGGTGGTGCTCGTCACCGGCGCCTCCTCGGGCATCGGCCGCGCGACGGCCGTGACCTACGGCGCCGAACGGGCCCGGGTCGCGATCACCTACCACACCAACGAGGCAGGCGCCCGGGAGACGGCCCGGCTGGTGGCCGAGGCGGGCGGCACACCGCTCGTGGTGCGCTACGACCTCGCCGACGAGCAGTCCGTACGGGACGCCGTCGGCAGGGTCGCCGAGGAGTGGGGCGGCCTCGACGTCCTGGTGGCCAACGCGGTGGTCTGGAGCGAGGCGATCCCACGCCCCGGCCGGCCCGTACCGCGCTTCGAGGACGTCCCGCCGAAGCAGTGGCAGGAGGTGCTGCACACCTCCGTCGAGGCGGTCTTCCACACCGTCCAGGCCGTTCTGCCGGTCATGCGGGGACGCGACTGGGGCCGGATCGTGCTGATCGGCGCGGGCCTGGCGGACGCCGGCAAACCGGGCGCCGGAGCCTACGGCGCGGGCAAGTCCGCGCTGTTCGGCCTGATGCGCAGCCTGGCCTGGGAGCTGGGTCCCGAGGGGATCCTGGTCAACATGGTGGTGCCCGGCCAGACGGCCACCGAGACGGTGCGGGCCAACGTGCCCGCCTCCTTCCTGGAGGAGAAGGGCAAGAGCCTTCCCTCCGGGCGGATGTCCGAGCCGCAGGACGTGGCCAACGCGGTGGTCTTCCTCGGCTCCGCCGCCAACGGCAACAGCAACGGCGAAACCCTCCGGGTCACGGGCGGGGCGTGACCCGTTCGCCGCCCGACGAGCCCCGCCGTTCTCGAGGGATCTTCCAAGCCCCCTCGAGAACGGCGGGGCTCAATGGCGTGCGTCGGGAATCGACTCAGGAGGCACGACATGACGGAGACCACCAGCCCACCCGCCGGGAGCCAGGCGCCGGCCTATCCGATGACCAGGCGCTGCCCCTACCAGATGCCCGTGGGCTACGAGGAGTTGCGCGAGCGCGGCCCGCTCTCGAAGGTCACCCTGTACGACGGTCGCCAGGTGTGGCTGGTCACCGGGAACGAGGTCGGCCGGACCCTGTTCCCCGACCCGCGGCTCTCCTCCGACGTGCTGCACCCGAACTATCCCTTCCTGGCTCCCCGTATCGCCGCCCAGACCCAGCAGCGGGCCGCACCGCCGCTGGTGGGCGTGGACGATCCCGAGCACGGGCGGCAGCGGCGCATGGTGATCCCCGGCTTCGGCATCCGGCGCGTCGCGGCGCTGCGTCCCGAGATCGAGCGCATCGCCGAAGGGCTCGTCGACGAGATGCTCGACCGCGGCAGCCCCGCCGAACTGCTGGCCGACTACGCCCTTCCGCTGCCGTCGGCGGCGATCTGCGCGCTGCTCGGCGTGCCGTTCGAGGACCGCGGCTACTTCGACGAGCGTTCCCGGCACGTGCTGTCCTCCTCCGGGGAGGGTGAGGCCGAGCTCGCCCGTACGGCCTTCACCGAGATCCTCGGCTATCTGCACGAGCTGATCCGCAAGAAGGAGAAGCAGCCGGGCGACGGTCTGATCGACGAGCTGATCGCCCACCAGCTCGAGGACGGTTCGGTCGATCACAACGAACTGGCCATGATCTGCTCGCTGTTGCTCGTCTCCGGACACGAGACCACCGCCAACATGATCGCGCTGGGCACGGTCACCCTGCTCGAACACCCCGAGCAGCTGGCGCTCCTGAAGGCGGACGACAGCCTGCTGCCGGGCGCGGTGGAGGAGTTGATGCGTTTCACCTCGATCGGCGACGTGCTGATGCGGGTGGCGGCCGAGGACATCGAGATCGCCGGGCAGACCATCCGGGCGGGCGACGGCGTCGCCATGTCCACCATGCTGATGAACCGCGACCCGCACGCCTGGGACGACCCGGACGCCTTCGACATCCGGCGCTCCGCCGGCCGGCACGTCGCCTTCGGATACGGCATCCACCAGTGCATCGGCCAGAACCTGGCCCGGGCGGAGATGGAGATCGCCTTCCGCACCCTCTTCCGGCGCGTCCCCGGCCTGCGGGTACCGGTGCGCGCCGACCAGCTGCCGCTCAACGCCCCGTACGTGCTCCAGGGCGTCGCCGAACTCCCGGTCGAGTGGTGAGCGAGGACCGGGGGATGAACATCACCATCGCGACGGATCGCTGCATCGGCGCCGCCCTGTGCGCGATGACCGCGCCGGAGGTGTTCACCCAGGACGACGACGGAGTGAGCCGACTGCTGCCCGACGGACCCCAGCACGCCCGGAACTTCCCGGTCCGCGAGGCGGCCAGGGCCTGCCCCGTCCAGGCCATCACCGTGCACGAGGACTGACCCGCCGCCGTGCGGGCAGGCAGGTCCCGCCGGTCCCGCCGTTCGCACGGCGCCGGGGTCGAGGCGTCCTCGACGGTGCTTCGAGAACGGCGGGACAGGGTTCGGCCATGGAGATTCGCAGCCTCGACGGTGACGACCCGGCGACCATCGCCGCCCTGCTCCCCGGCTTCCGGGAGACCATGCGCCTGGAACTGCCCGCGGATCCGCCGGTGACCCAGGCGCTGCTCGCGCGGCTGTTCCAGCGCCGCCACGGAACGACGCGGATCGTCCTCGCCGCCTTCGCCGAGGGCGAGCCGGCGGGGGTGCTGAAACTCGGTCTGGACCTGGGCGATCCCACGGGCCCGGGACACGGCTCGCTCTGGGTGTTCCCCGGCTTCCGCCGCCGCGGCGCGGGCCGGGCCCTGGCCGCGGCCGGCCGGACGGCCCTGCGCGAGCTGGGGTGCGGCCCGCTGCTCGTGGACGCCCCCAAGGGACAGGCGGCCGAGCGCTTCGCCGACGTCGTCGGCGCCGACCGCACCGGCGAGACCGTACGCAACCGGCTGCGGCCGGCCGGTCCCGCCCGCGCGCTGCTCGAGGCCGCGGCGGCCCGGCCGGTGCCCGGCCACCGCCTCGCGCACTGGGACGGCGCCTGCCCCGACGACCTCGTCGAGTCCTACGCCCGCGCCTGGAGCGCCCTGGACGAGCGGGTCAACGGCCAGGCCCGGGTGCGCCGTCCGGCGGTCGCCGACGTACGGGCGCGTGAGGCGGAGGCCGCCCGCGCCGGGCACCGGCCCCTGGTGACGGCGGCGATCGCCGAGGACGGCGGCGGCATCGTCGCCTACAGCACGCTGTTCGTCCGGGACAGCCCGATGGCGGACGCGGGCGAGACGCTGGTCCTGCCGGGACACCGCCGGCGGGGCCTGGGCGCATGGGTGAAGGCGGAACTGCTGCTGCGGGCGGTGCGCGAGAACGGCCACCTCGCGCTGGTCCAGGTCTTCAACGACGTCGACAACACCGCCGTCGTCGCGCTCAACAGGAGGCTCGGCTTCGAGGCCGACTCGCACTGGACGACGTACGCCCTCAAGGTCTGAGCGCCCGGCAGACCGTCCCCGCGCCGCCGCACCGACCGCGCACCGACCCCGAGCCGATCCCGCCTTTGCGCACTTCCGAGAGGACCCCATGACCACTGTCAGCCCCGCCGGGCAGCGCGAGCGCAACGCCGAACTCGTCGGCGCCCTGTACGACGTGCTGTACCGCGAGCACCGGTTCGAGGAGGCAGGCCGGTTCCTGCACCCCGACCACATCGACCACGACCCGACGGCCGGGTTTGCCGGGGGCGGCCTCGTCGGCCACTTCAGGTCGCTGACCGGGCACTTCCCGCAGCTGCGCGCGGACATCGACCACCTGGTCGCCGACCACGACCGGGTGATGCTGTTCGTCACCTGGACCGGACGCACCCGCTCGGGCGAGGACCTCCGCCTGCACACCGCCGAGCTGTACCGCACCCACGACGGCCGGATCGCCGAGCACTGGAACGTGACCGACCGGGACGTGCTCGACGCGCACGGCGTGGGCGGGCTGGAGGGCGACGGCGAGCAGCCGGCCGCGCCCGGACTGCACGGCCCGCACAGCGCGGCCGAGAAGGCCAACGCCGACCTGGTGCTCGGCGCCTACCGCGAGGTCTTCAGCGAGCACAAGCTGGACCGCGCCGACGCCTACTACCACCAGGACTACCGCCACCACAACATGCGCACCGACGCGGTGCCGGACGGACTCGAGGCGTTCAAGGCGTTCTTCGCGGACAACATCGCGGCCTTCCCCGACCTGGTGACCACCGTCGACCACATCGTCGCCGCCGGGGACCGGGTGATGGTCTTCGTGACCTGGACCGGCACCCTCACCGGCGCGTGGAGCGGCGGCGGCCCCTCGGACCGCCCGCTGCGGATGCGTACCTGCGACCAGTTCCGCATCGAGCACGGCAAGGTGGCCGAGCACTGGGAGGTCGTCGACTACCTGGCGCTGCGCCGGGCCGGACTGCCCACCCCGTGAGCGCCGCCGCCGTCCATTCCACGAGAGAGGGGTTACGCGATGTCCTCGACGCGTTCCGGTGACGCACCCGTACTGATCGTCGGCGGCAGCCTGGTCGGGCTGTCCGCCGCCGTGTTCCTCGCCCACCACGGGGTGCGCTGCACCCTGGTGGAGCGCCACCCGAGCACCTCCGTCCATCCGAGGGCGGTCGGCTACTACCCGCGCACCGCCGAACTGCTGCGCCAGGCGGGCGTCGAGGACGCCGCCCTGCGGGAGGCCGCGGGCTTCGAGACCCACCGCACGCGGGCCGGGGTGACCTCCCTGGCGGGGGAGGTGCTGTTCAGCAAGGAGGAGCTGGAGGGCGACGACGAACTCGGCGACCTCACCCCGTCCCGGCTGCTCCTGCTGCCGCAGGACCGGCTGGAGCCGCTGCTGCGCGCCCGGGCCGAACAGCTGGGCGCCGATCTGCGCTTCGGCACCGAACTCCTCTCCTTCGCGGAGGATCCGGAAGGGGTCACCGCCGTACTCGGGGACGGCGACGGCACCAGCACCTTCCGCAGCGGCCACCTGGTGGCCTGCGACGGGCCGCGCAGCACCGTCCGAGAGGCGCTCAAGGTGCCCCGTCACGGGCGTGGCGTGCTGTCGCACCACGTCAGCATCGCCTTCGCCGCGGATCTGCGCCCGGTGCTCGGCGCCCGCCGCTACAGCGTGGTCCACGTGAAGAACCCCGAGGTCACCGGGATCCTCGTGCACGACGACACGCTGACCGGCGGCACCCTCATCGTCGGCTACCGCCCCGAGGACGGCGAGAGCCTCGACGACTTCACCGACGCCCGCTGCGCCGAGCTGGTGAGCGCGGCGATCGGCTCGCCCGGCACCGAGGTCACCGTCCGCTCCCGCTTCCCCTGGGACATGGCGGAGCAGGTCGCCGAGGGCTTCGTCCACGGGCGGGTGCTGCTGGCCGGCGACGCGGCGCACGTGATCCCGCCGACCGGCGGCTACGGCGCGAACACCGGGATCGCCGACGCGCACAACCTGGCCTGGAAGCTGGCGCTGGTGGTCGGCGGGGTCGCGGGGGAGGGGCTGCTCGAGACGTACGACGCGGAGCGCCGTCCGGTGGCCGCGTACACGGCCGGACAGGGCTCCCTCCAGCTCGCGGTGCGCTCCGGCAGCGCCACCGACGAGCAGCGGGCGGCCGCCGCGGACGCGCTGACGGTCACCATGGGGCAGGCCTACCGGTCGGCCGCGGTGGTCCCGGAGCCGGGCGACGAGGCGCTTCCCGCCCCGGCCGATCCGCGGACGCTGCGCGGCGCGCCGGGCACCCGCGCGCCCTACGCGGTGCTGTCGCGGGACGGTGGTCCCCTGTCCACCCTCGACCTGTTCGGCGGCGGCTTCGTCCTGCTGGCCGGGGAGCGGGGCGGGGAGTGGATGTCGGCGGCCGTCGGGGCCGCCGCCGAGCTGGGCGTGCAGCTCACCGCGCGGCGCGTGGTGCCGGGCGCGGGCGGCGGGGCGGGCACCCTGGCCGACCCGGACGGCCGCTGGGCCGAGCGGTACGGCGGTCTCACGGCCGAGGGCGCGGTGCTGGTACGGCCCGACGGGGTCGTCGCCTGGCGAGCGCGCGGGGCGGAACCCGCCGGCCGGGAGCGGACCGCTCTGACGGCGGTGCTGCGCACGGTGCTCGCCCGCGGCTGACGGGACGGGCCGGGATCCGCGGCAGGACAACCGCGGCTCCCGGCCCGGACGCCGGGGCGCCGCCGGTCAGGACGGGTCGGCGGCCTCGTGCTGCAACTCGCCGATGGAGTCGACGTACTTGATGAGCAGCCGCGCGAACTCCAGCCGGTCCTCCTCGGGCCAGCTCTGGGTGATGCGCTCGAACGCCGAGCGCTGGTGGCTGCGGAAGCGGACCAGCATCTCCTCGCCCTCCGGGGTGAGCTGGAGGATCGTCCTGCGGCCGTCGCGCTGCGAGGCGGCCCGCACCAGATAGCCGGCGCCGATGCAGTCGGTGACCATGCGGCTCGCCACCGACGGGTCCACGGCGAGCCGCTCGCCGACCACGCCGACGGTGATCTCCTGCCCCTCGTGCTCCGGTCCGTCCTGGACGAGGTTGAGCACCAGCGTGCGGGTCATGTCCTTACGGGACACCTGCTGCTCGACACTCAGCGCCTGGGTGCGCCGCAGTCGCGAGAAGGCGGGGCCGACGGCATCGAGCAATTCGGCCGCTCGCGGCTGGCTCTGGGTCGAAGTCTCCATGACCACAGTCTAGGCGAGTTGATTACGGCAGACGAGCATCTGTATGCTGTCAATCCACTGCATGCAATCAAACACATATCTGTCAGCCGACACATAATTGTCCTTCGCTCACGGGGAGGACGTGGACACGGACGCGGAGGAACCTGCCATGACAACCCAGCAGACACCCGGGACGACCGGACCGGACGACATCGGACCGGAAGAAATAGACGTGCTCATCGTCGGCGGTGGCCCCGTCGGCATGCTGCTCGCCGCGGAGCTGCGCATCTCCCGCGTCCGCGCGGTGGTGCTCGAGCGCCTGCCCGAGCGCACCCCGCACTCCAAGGCCTTCGGGCTGCACGCCCGCTCGCTGGAGTCCCTCGACCGGCGCGGCCTGGTCGAGCGGTTCCGCGCCGGGGCCCGGTCCTGGAACAACGGCCACTTCGCGGGACTCGACGAATGGGTCGACTTCTCCGCCCTGGACAGCAGCCACGCCTACGCCCTGCTGTCCGAGCAGACCCGGACCGAGCGCCTGCTGGAGGAGCGCGCCGCCGAGGTGGGCACCGAGATCCGGCGCGGCCACGAGGTGACGGCGATCCGCCAGGACGCCGACGGCGTCGAGGCCGACGTCACCGGCCCCGACGGCGCCTACACCCTGCGCGCCCGGTACGTCGTGGGATGCGACGGCGGCCGCAGCCTGGTCCGCCGGGAGGCCGGCATCGACTTCCCCGGCACCGGCGGCCGGGTCACCGCCCGCCTCGCCGACGTGAAGCTCGCCGACCGGGAGAACGCCCCGATGGGCATGGAGCGCACCGAGCGCGGCCTGCTCTTCTGCGTGCCGCTCGACGACACCTACCACCGGGTGTCCACCTTCGACTTCGCCGCCGAGCGCGAGGCCGGCGCCGAGCTCACCCTGGACGAGTTCCTCACGAGCCTGCGCGAGATCTGGGGCAGCGACCTCGGCGCCCACGACCCGCGCTGGCTGTCCGTCTTCACCGACTCCGCCTGCCAGGCCGACCGCTACCGCGAGGGCCGCGTCCTCATCGCGGGCGACGCCGCCCACACCCACTTCCCCGTGGGCGGCCAGGGCGTCAACCTCGGCCTCCAGGACGCCTTCAACCTCGGCTGGAAGCTCGCCGCCTCCGTCCACGGCTGGGCGCCCGACGGGCTGCTCGACACCTATGACGCGGAGCGCCAGGCACCGGCCCGCAAGGTGCTGGCCAACACCCGCGCCCAGATCGCGCTGATGAACCCGGACCCGTACGTCACCCCGCTGCGCGAGCTCTTCACCGACCTGATGCGCAGGGACCAGGTGAACCTGTACCTCGCCGAGATGCTCAGCGGCGTCACCGTCCGCTACGCGCTCGACGGCCCCGCCCACCGCATGCTGGGCGACTTCGCCCGCGACCTCGTCCTCGACACGGAGGAGGGCGAGAAGACCCTCCCCGGCTACCTGAAGCGGGGCACCGGCGTGCTGCTGGACCTGGCCGGCCGCCCGGAGATCGCCCAGACCTACGAGAAGTGGGGCGCGGGCGTCTCCTGGGCCGGGCGGGTCCGTCACGTGCGGGCGCGGTGCGCCGGCGAACCCGAGCTGGCCGGCCTGCTGGTCCGCCCCGACGGCTACGTCGCCTGGGCCGTGGACCGGGACGCCTCGGAACCGGAGGTCCGCGAGTCCCTGGCCACCGCGCTCGCCACCTGGTTCGGCACCGTCTGACCGGCCGCCCGGCGAACGGCCCCGCCCCCCACTTGATGCGAGGAGACGCGTGAGCGCACCACCCTGGTCCCGAGAACTGCTGGCGAAGAGCGACCTGATCACGCCGATGGCCATCCGGGTGGCCGCCACCCTGCGGCTGTCCGACCACATGGCGGACGGCGCGGGCACCGTCGAAGTCCTGGCCAAGGCGGCCGACGTGCACCCCGCGGCGCTGCGCCGCCTCCTCAACCACCTCGTGACGGCGGGGCTCTACCGGGTCGTGGCCGAGGGCGAGTACGAGCCGACCCCGCTCGGCGACATGCTGCGCGGCGACGTCGAGGGGTCGGGCCGTGACTGGCTCGGCCTGGACGGGCCGACCGGCCGGGGCGAACTCGCCTTCCTCCGGCTGCTCGACGCCGTCCGCGACAACAGCCCCGTCTACTCCTCCCTGCACGGAAGGGACTTCTGGGAGGACGTCGAGGCGCACCCGGCGCTCGCGGAGGCCTTCGCCGCGCGGATGGCGGCGAGCATGCGGTGGGTTCTTCCCACGCTCCTCGCACGGGGGGAGTGGCAGGGCGTACGGCATGTCGTCGACGTCGGCGGCGGCAGCGGAGCGCTGCTCGCAGCCGTCGTCGCCGCGACCCCCGGCGCCCGGGGCACGCTCGTCGACCTCGAACGGCCCGTCGCGGCGGCGGGACCGGAGTTCGCCTCGGCGGGCCTGGCGGACCGCTGCGAGGCGGTCGTCGGCAGCTTCTTCGACCCGCTGCCGGCCGGGGCCGACGTCCATCTGCTGGCCAACGTCCTGCTCAACTGGCCGGACGAGCAGGCCACCGCCATCCTGCGCCGCTGTGCCGAGGCCGTCGCCGAGGGCGGACGGGTCATGGTCGTGGAAGGCCTGCTCGACGTGCAGACCGACCAGACCGATCTCGACCTGCGGATGCTCGTCTACCTCGGCGGACAGATGCGCACCACCGACGAACTGGCCCGACTCGCGGCCGAGGCGGGCCTGTCCCTGCGCCGGGTGGTCCCCCTGGGCCCGGTCCGCTCCCTGGCCGAGTTCACCAAGCCCTGACACCCCCGACTCGGTCCGACCCGACCGACACTCCCGGCTCGGCCCACGCCGTGCCGGGCTCGTCGATCACCAAGCCCCACGCACCGGCACATCGCACACATCAGCAACCCCCCACACCAGCAAGAGGAGCAAGTTCCATGCGTATCGTCCGTCATCACGAGTTCGGCGCCCCCTCGGTACTGCGCGTCGAAGAGGCGGAGAAACCCTCGCCGGGGCCCGGTGAGGTACTGATCCGGGCCGAGGCGATCGGCGTCAACTTCGCCGAGTGCCAACGCCGTCAGGGCATCCCGGTCGGCGGCCCCGCCACCCTCCCCGGCTCCCCGGGCGGCGACGTGGCCGGCACCGTCGAGGCGTTCGGCGAGGGCGTCACCGGAGTGCGAATCGGGGACCGGGTGGTCACCGGCGTCGGCACCGACGGGTACGCCGAGTACGTCGTCACCCGCGCCGACTGGCTGTTCGCCATCCCCGAGGGGATCGACGCCGGACAGGCCACCTCACTGCCGATCCCCGCGCAGACCGCCTACCACGTGATCGTCACGGCCGGCCGGCTGCAGAAGGGGGAGTCGGTCCTCGTCACGGCGGCGGCGGGCGGCATCGGTCACCTGCTGGTCCAGATGGCACGGGCGCTGGGCGCCGGCCAGGTGCTGGCCGCCGCGAGCAGCCAGGCCAAGCTGGACTTCGCCGCCTCCCTCGGCGCCGACTTCACGGTCGACTACAGCCAGGACGGCTGGGAGGAGAAGGTGCGGGCCGCCACCGGTGGCCAGGGCGTCGACCTCGTCCTGGAAACGGTCGGCGGCGACGTCCTCACCAAGAGCGTCAACCTCACCGCCGCCTTCGGCCGGACCGTGGTCTACGGCACGGCCGGCGGCGACGTTCCCGCGATCGAGGTCGGCGACATCTTCGACAACCGCGCCGTCGTCGGGTTCAGCATGTGGGGCGTGATGCGCCACCGGCCCGACGCCATGGCCCGGGGCGCACGGGAGCTGCTGGACATGGTGGCCGCCGGCACCGTCCGGCCCGTCGTGCACGCCGAGCTGCCGCTCGAGGAGGCCGCCGCCGCCCACGAGTTGATGGAGGCGCGCTCCCAGCTCGGACGGGTCGTCCTCGTCCCCTGACGGGCACTCACATCGCTCCGAATAATGTGTGGACCAGCATGTAAATGTGTGACATCATGTAAGTAGTAACCCGGACTCCTGGGCGGAGCCGCGGTCCTCCGCGGCTCGACACACTTCCTAGTTGGGAGAAAACCATGCGAATCATCCGCCACTACGAGCACGGCGGCCCTTCGGTGCTGCGTGTCGAAGAGGCGGAGAAGCCGCAGCCCGGACCGGGCGAAGTGCTGATCCGCACCGAGGCCGTCGGCGTCACCTTCGCCGAGGTCCAGCGGCGCCAGGGCATCCCGATCGGCGGCCACGCCAATCTGCCCGGCGCTCCCGGCGGCGATGTCGCCGGTACCGTCGAGGCCCTCGGCGAGGGCGTCACCGACCTCGCCGTCGGCCAGCGTGTCGTCGTCGACGTGGACCACAGTGCCTACGCCGACTACGTCGTCGCCGACGCCGCCTGGGCCATCCGCATCCCCGACTCGATGGACGCCGCCGAGGCGACCCTGCTGCCCAGCCCGGCTCAGACCGCGTACCACGCGCTGAAGGAGTCCGGCCAACTCCAGCCCGGCGAGACCGTGTTGATCGACGCCGCATCCGGTGGCGTCGGCCACCTCGCCGTGCAGATCGCCAAGGCGATGGGCGCCGGCAAGGTCATCGCGACCGCCAGCACCCAGGCCAAGCTGGACTTCGTCCGGGGACTGGGCGCGGACGTCACCGTCAACTACACCGACGAGGACTGGGCCGACCAGGTCATGGCCGCCACCGACGGCCGTGGCGCGGACGTCGTCCTGGAGACGGTCGGCGGCGACATCCTCATCAAGAGCGTCGCCCTGACCGCGCAGTTCGGGCGGCTGGTCTTCTACGGGTCGGCCAGCGGCGACATCCAGTCGGTCAACCCGCTGATGCTCAGCCGGATGAAGACCATCGCCGGCTTCGCGCTCTACGCGATGCTCTACAACAGGCCCGAGGCCATCGCCGCGGGTCAGCGGGACCTGCTCGACATGATCGGCACCGGCAAGGTGCGGCCGGTCGTGCACGAGCGGCTCCCCCTCGTCGACGCCGTCAAGGCGCACGAACTGATGGAGGCACGGGCCCAGCTCGGCAAGGTCGTCCTGGTTCCCTGACCGGCCGCGCCATCGGCCACCTCCCGCCGGACGTGGCCGGCCGCATCATCCCCCGCTGCGGCCGGCCACCCCACCTCCACCCGCACCACGACGTGAAGATCCCCTTTTCGGACAGCGCATGACGCCGGCCCTCCCGAAGGAGCCGGTGGGACGGGGACGGAACACCACACGTAGGGGCGCGCGCCCCACGCGGGACACCTGATCCCTCACCCGAAAGGCCACTGCCATGTCATCGCCGCCGACCGAATCGCACCACCCGGGAGCGGGCGCCGCGCCCGACACCCGCATCAAGATCGTGATCGCCGCCTGCATGCTCACGATCTTCCTCGCGATGCTCGACGCACAGATCATCGCCACCGCCCTGCCCCGCATCGTCGGCGACCTGGGCGACCTCGACCTGTTCGCCTGGGTGACCACGGCGTACATCATCGCCAGCAGCGTGACCACACCGATCTACGGCAAACTCGGCGACCTGTACGGCCGCAAGAAGGTCTTCGTGGTCGCCATCGTGCTGTTCCTGGCGGGCTCCGTCGCCGCCGGCGCCGCACAGTCCATGGAACAGCTCATCGTCTTCCGCGTCTTCCAGGGCATCGGAGCAGGCGGCCTGTTCGTCTCCGTGCTCGCCATCATCGGCGAGCTGTTCAGCCCGCGCGAGGGCGCCAAGTACTTCAACCTCTTCGGTATCGTCTTCGCCGCGGCCGCCCTCGCCGGACCGGCGGTCGGCGGACTCCTCACCGACCTCCTCAGCTGGCACTGGGTCTTCCTGATCAACCTGCCCCTGGGCCTGGTCGTCCTGGTCCTGATCGTCGGCTTCCTGCACCTGCCGCCCAAGGCACGGCGTGCGCAGATCGACTATCCGGGGTTCATCTCCCTGAGCCTCGCCATCGTCGCCCTGACGCTGCTCGGCAGCTGGGGCGGGGTGAAGTACGACTGGATCTCGCCGCAGACCCTCGGACTCGGCGCGGTGGCCGTCGTCATGGGCGTGCTGTTCGTGGCCGCGGAGCGGCGGGCCGCCGAACCGGTCATCCCGCTGCACCTGTTCCGCGACTCCACCTTCAGCATCAGCGCGGCCGTCAGCTTCGTGGCGGGCGTCGTCTTCCTCGGCGCGGTCAACTTCCTCGCCCTGTACGTGCAGGTGGTCACCGGCGCCACGCCCACCATGTCCGGGGTGGTGCTGCTGCCCATGATGTTCGGACTCGTCGCCTCCTCGGTGGTGAGCGGCCGCATCATCACCCAGACCGGCCGCTACAAGTGGTACCCGGTGCTCAGCATGGCCCTGGGCATCGTCGGCGCGCTGCTCTTCTCCACCATGGACGTCGACACCCCGCGGGCCGTCGTCATCGCGTACATGCTGCTGTTCGGCATCGCCGCGGGCCTCAACATGCAGGTCCTCACGATGGCCGCGCAGAACACCGCCCCTCGCGACGACATCGGCGCCGTCCACGCCACGGTCTCCTTCTCCCGCCAGCTCGGCAGCACCCTCGGCATCTCGGTGTTCGCCTCCCTCTTCTACGACCGTCTCACCGGCGAACTCGCCGACCGCGTCCCGGCCGGCGCCCTCACCGGCATCGACCAGGACGCGCTCTCCTCGCACGAGGTCCTCGACAGCCTCGCCGCACCCGTGCGCGACGCGGTCGAACAGGCCTATGTGGCCGCCCTCAACCCCGTCTTCCTCGCCGCGGTGCCGGTGCTGATCGTCGGCCTCGCCCTCGCCCTGCGGATGAAGAACCTGGCGCTGAAGACGTGGGACCACGGGGGCCACGGCGACCACGGGGACGCCGGCGGCGAGCAGGCCCGCGAGCACCAGCCCGCGGACCACTGACCCACCCCTTCCACCGGCCGCCCTACCCGAACGCGCCAACGCGACGGGGCAGGGCGGCCTTCCCATGCTCCCCGACCCACCGTGGCCCGCCGATCCGCCCTCGGCCCCGCCCGCCTGCCCCCGACCCCGACGCTGACGGAGGTTGTGTGGTGCGGGCTGCCGGCACTCGTTCCTGATGTCGGCGGCGGATCCGTGGTGCGGGCTGCCGGCACTCGTTCCTGATGTCGGCGGCGGTTGTGTGGTGCGGGCCGCCGGCAGCACGTTCTGATGTCGGTGGCCGACACCCGGCCGACACCGGGCCGCAGATCTTCGACTTCAGCCGTCCGCCGCCCGCCGCCCGCCGTCCGCCGTCCGCCGTCCGCCGTCCGCCGTCCGCCGTCCGCCCGGCTCCGGCCGCAGGCTCGTACCACGGGCCCTGTCGGCCAGGGAGGCGCCGACCGCGGCGCATCCACGCGGAGTGCCGGTCCCGGCCTCGGCGCGCGTCGCTTCCATGGCACACGTGATTTCCCCTATCCAGACCCGTTCCGGCCTGCCGTTCCGCGACGGCGCCCGCGACCGCCGTCAACCGCCGGTTTCGCGGACGCCGTTCGCCGTCAGTCGGAGCCTCGTCCGTCAGTTCAGGCGCTCGCTGCTCGCCACGCGCGGCTTGCCGCCAGGCCTGCGTTCACCGTCTCCCGTGCGTCGACGGCTCGTCCGTCAGTTCTGCGCACTCGTCACTCGCCACGCCCCGCTTGCCGCCGGGCCTGCGGCCGCCGCTCCCCGTGCGGCGGCCGCTCACCGTCCGCCGTCCGCCGCCCGTCGTTCCTCGGCCGCCCGCCACAACCCGCCCTGGGCGAGGTCGTCGGCGCCCCGGCCCGGAGGGCTTCAGCGCTCTTCGAGCCCCGCTGGACCCGCCGAGGACATCGTCGGCAGCACCGCACCCACGCAGACACCAAGGGCGACCAGGAGGCTTGTGTGACGACGACCGAAGACCCCACCACCACGGCAGCGGCGGTCGACCCGGGCCCGCTCATCAAACTGACCATCGCCGACTGCGCTGCCAAGGTGCTGCACAGCGCCGTGACGCTCGGCGTCTTCGCCGCGCTCGCCGAGGGCCCCCGCGACGCCGCCCACGTGTCCCGGCGCACCGGCATCCACTCCCGTATGGCCCCCGACTTCCTGGACGCCCTGGCCGGGCTGGGCCTCCTGGAGCGCACGGACGGCCGCTACCGCAACTCCCTCCTCGCGCAGGCCTATCTCGTGCCGGACTCGACCTCCTACCTCGGCGGATTCGTCGAACTCACCAACGAGACCCTGTACGGAACCTGGGGCCGCCTCACCGAGGCGCTGCGCACCGGCGAACCCCAGCACCTGGACCCCGACAAGGGCGGATTCGTCGGGGACCGGCACCAGGACCCCGCGAAGATGAAGCGCTTCCTGGCCGGTCTCGACGCCTACAGCGACCGCATGGGCGCCGAGCTCGCCCGCCGCGTCGACTGGCGCCGGCACACCTCGTTCACCGACCTCGGCGGCGCCCGCGGCAACCTCGCCGCCGTCCTCGCCCAGGCGCACCCCCACCTGCGGGCCACCTGCTTCGACCTGGAGCGCACCCGGCCGCTGTTCACCGAGCACATCTCGGGCCTGGCGCTCGGCGACCGCGTGGCCTTCGTCGGCGGGGACTTCTTCGCCGACGAGCTGCCCCAGTCGGACGTGTTCGTGCTCGGGCACATCCTGCACGGCTTCGACACCGAACGGCGGCGCACCCTCCTCCGCCGGGTCTTCGACGCGCTCAACCCGGGGGGCACCGTCGTCGTCTACGACCGCATGATCGACGACGACCGCAGCGACCCCGAGCGGCTCCTGAGCAGCCTGCACATGCGGCTCGTCAGCCCCGACGGGTCCGAGTACCGGGTCGCCGACTGCCGGGACTGGCTGCGCGAGGCCGGGTTCACCGACGGCGCCGCCGAGCCGCTTCTCGGCACCCACACACTCGTGACGGCTCACAAGGAGGCAGCAGCATGAAGCAGGAGCAGACGCCCGTCCTCATCGTCGGCGGCGGGCTGACCGGACTCTCGGCCGCCGTCTTCCTGGCCCGGCACGGGGTGCGCGCCACGCTCGTGGAGCGGCACGCCGACACCTCCTCCCACCCCAAGGCGCGCGCGATCAACCCGCGCACCATGGAGCTGTACCGCGCGGTCGGCATGGAGGAGCGGGTACGGGCCGGACGGTCGCCCATCTCCGGCAACACCGACCTGGTGCACGTGGAGACACTGGCGGGCCAGGAGCGGGTGCGGATGCCGAACGCCTCGCCCGAGGACATCGGCCGCATCAGCCCGACCCAGTGGACGCTCATCGACCAGAACCAGCTGGAGCCGATCCTGCGCGAACGGGCTGTGGAGGCCGGCGCGGACGTCCGCTTCCGCTCCCGGGTCGAAGCGGTCCAGGAGGACGACGAGGGCGTCCTGGTGCGGGTCAGGGACCTGGCCTCGGACACCGAGACGGAGATCCGTGCCGCGTACGTGATCGCGGCGGACGGCAGCCGCAGCCCGCTGCGCGAGATGCTCGGCATCGGCGGCCACGGTCGCGGCACCATCACCAACCTGATCAGCTTCTTCTTCGAGGCCGACCTCGACGAGGCGCTGCGCGGGCGGAAGATCATCGCCGCGTATGTGAACAACCCCGAGGTGCGCGGCACGATCATCCCCATCGACAACGACCGGCGCTGGGTCATCAACGTGTCCTTCTTCCCGGAACAGGGGCAGAGCGCCGAGGACTTCACCGAGGAGCGCTGCGTCGCGCTGGTCCGGGCGGCGGTCGGTGTCCCGGACCTCCAGCTGAAGATCGAGTCGGTGGACATGCCCGCGTGGGACATCTCCGCACGGGTGGCGGACTCCTTCGCCACCCGCCGGGTCTTCGTCGCCGGGGACGCCGCGCACGTGATGCCGCCGACCGGCGCGTTCGGTGCCAGCACCGGCATCCAGGACGCGTACAACCTGGCGTGGAAGCTGGCCCTGGTGCTGTCCGGCGCGGCCGGCCCCGGGCTGCTGGCGAGCTATGACGCGGAACGGCGTCCGGTGGCGGAGGAGACCGTACGACAGGCGATGCTGCGGTTCGCCGTACGCGACGGCAAGCAGTACCAGGACGTCGCCGCCGATCTGCTCAGCGAGGCGGCCATGACGTTCGGCTACCGTTATCCGTCCGGCGCGTTCACGGCCGAGGACGGCGAGCCGGGCGCGCTGGTCGAGGACCCGGAACAGCCGAGCGCCCGCCCCGGCGCCCGCGCCCCGCACCTGGTCCTGGACGGCCGCGACGGCCCGCAGTCCGTGATCGACCTCTACGGCGACGGGTTCACGCTCCTCGTCGACGGGACGGCGGACGCCTGGCCGGCGGCCGTCGAGGGCGAGGCCGAGGCGCTCGGTGTCAGCCTCAAGGTGGTCCGTGTCGGCCCCGACGGGCATCTGCGGGACCCCGAGGGCGCGTTCCAGCGGCGCTACGGTGTCCGCCCCGGCGGCGCCGTGCTGGTCCGCCCCGACGGATTCGTCGCCTGGCGCACCACCGACGAGTCCCCGGTCCCACACGACCGCAAGGCATCCCAGGCCCTCCGAACCCTCCTGGACCGCCTGTAGCCACCCCCCGGCCAACAAGGCCCTGAGAACGACTGTTCCGGCTCGCCCCCCCAAAGGGGGCGGCCAACAGCCAGATGTGGAAACTTTAGTTTCCATCTGCCGATTCGGAAACTATAGTTGTCGCATGATGGTCTCTCAGATCCCCCCGGAAGAGCAGGCAGAACTCGACAAGGCGCTGTACGACGCCTTGAATCCGCTGGCCTCGGCGATTCGTTCCCGACAGACCGGGCTGCCCGCGGACCGTATGTGGGAGGCGGATCCCATCGACGTGGCACTGTCCGTCCTGGCTGCTTGGAAGGTGATGGATGCCGAGGTCAGGCGGTTGACCGCGCACGCGGCAGCCACCGCCGGCTCCTACGGCGCCAGTTACGAGCAGATGGGGGCTGTCTGGGGCATCACCCGGCAGGGTGCTCGTAAGAAATGGCCCGACGCCGTCAGCCGCTCAGCGCCCGCGGGCAGGCGCACGCTCGCGCTCTTCGGGGGGACTGCCGAACTGGTGCAGGCGCCTTCCGGCGACTGGAGTTGGACAGGCGTGGGCGCTGATGGAGCGTCCGCCGCGGTCACCGATGGGACGCGCCACGCGACCGCGGAAGAAGCAGCAGCCCACGCGGGGGCTTTCCTCAAGGAACACGCCGTCGACGCCGTCGACCGTTCCTAGCATCGAGCAGCGTTCGCCCTGCTGACGAGCGCCGCCTGCCCCCCGGCCGTCCGGCGCCCCTGCACACCGACGTCCCAGTACCCCTGCGCCCGGCACCCCTACACACCACCGCGGTGTGATCCCCGAAGAGGATCACACCGCGGACGTATGCCGGGGCAGGGTGGGTTCAGGCCCGGGTGCGGGAGAGGATCGTGTCGAGGGCGGTCGACAGGGCCGTGGCCGGCTGGGACGGGAGTTCCCGCGCGCGCCAGGCGATGAAGCCGTCGGGGCGGATCAGCACGGCGCCGGAGGCTTCGACCCCGTACCGGGAGAGGAAGGCCTCGGCCGTCCCGCGCGGTTCGTCGGCGCCGACGCGGTGGAAGGAGACGGCGGGCGCACCGCCCGCCGCCGTGCAGGCCGCCTCCCACTGCGCGCCCTCCGGCCCGGCCAGCAGCCAGAAGTCGCCGTCGAGCAGATCGTGCAGCGGCGTCTCCTTGCCCGCCCGGACCAGCGGCAGGTGGGGAGCGCGGGTGCCCGGCCGCCCCGACGGGACGGTGGGGTCCTCGACGGGCGCGCCGTCGTCGGGGCCGCCCTCACCGAGTACGGCCCCCGAGCGGTACACATGGCCGAAGAGCACGGTCGTCTCCGGCCGGTGCCGGGCGGCTGCCGCCTCGTCCAGACCACTGCGCTGCAGGTAGCGGATCACGCCCTGGTCGACGGTGAACTCGGCGACCGGCGCCCGCTCGAGCTCGTAACTGTCCAGCAGCTCCGGCCCGGCGTGCCCGCGCAGCACCAGGGCGAGCTTCCACGCCAGGTTGTGCGCGTCCTGGACGCCCATGTTGCCGCCGAAGCCGCCGGTGGGCGGCATGACGTGCGCGCTGTCGCCGGCCAGCAGCACCCGGCCGGAGCGGAAGCGGTCGGCGACCCACGCGGCGATCTCCCAGCTCGTCGCCGTCTCCACCTCGACCGGCAGATCGGCCACGCCGACCGCGTCCCGCACCAGCCGCACGCAGTCCTCGGCGGCGAACTCCCGGTGGCTGGCCCCGGGCGGCAGGCTCGGCGCCAGCACCCACCGGTCGGAGTCGTCGCCGCCCAGCTTGCCGAGCACCCCCTTGACACGGTCGTTGTTGACGAAGCAGAGGAAGAAGGTGCGTCCCGCGACATACGGGTCGAGATCGGCGTGGAAGATCACGTTCATCTGGCCGCCGAAGACGCCCTGCCCATGCCGGCCGATGCCCAGCGTCTCCCGCACCGGCGCACGTGAGCCGTCCGCGGCGACCAGGTAGCGGGCGCGCACCCGGTACTCGCCCCGCCCGCCGTCCGGCCGCAGGTCGCGCAGGACGGCGGTGACCCCGTCCTCGTCCTGCTCGAACCCGGTCATCTCGGTGGCGAAGCGTACGTCCGCCCCCAGCTCCTCGGCCCGCGCCCGCAGCACCGGCTCGAAGCGGTCCTGCCCGATCAGGGTCCAGCCGGTGGTGCCCACCTCGTTCGGGTCGTGCCGGAACGGCCCGTCGAACCGGCCCAGTTCGGCGCCCGCGAGCGACTCCGCCTGGAGGATGTCCCCGTACTGCGCGTACGGGTTCTCCTGGGCGCGTACGGCGTCCTCGAGCCCCAGCGCCCGCATCAGCTCCATGGTGCGCGGGCTGGCCGCCTGGGCGCGCGGATGGGCCGATATCTCCGGGTGGCGTTCCACCAGGACCGCACGGATGCCCTGCCGGGCCAGGAACAGCGCCTGGGCCAGTCCCACCATGCTGCCGCCCACGATCAGTACGTCGGTCGTCTCTTCTGCCATTCCGGCTCCCGGATGAGTGCGGATGTGCTCGGACACGGAGCGGGCCGATGCAACACCCCTCTCCTCGAGGTGGACTCGTGCCCCGCCCGAGCCGGGCGGCCGGGAGACGGAATGCTCCCAGGCGGATTCGAGTGGTGTCCGAGGCCCGGCTGCGAGGTTCGAGCCGGCCGAGCCCGACGCGACGGCCCAAGGGTTCATCAGGAGGGAGGACCGGACATGGTGGAGGCGTTGAGTGTGCTGGTGCTGCTGGGCACCGGCCTGGTGGCGGGAGTGCTGTTCGCGGTCGCGCTGAGCGTGATGCCCGCGCTGATCGCGATGACCCCGGAACGGTATGTGGACACGCACCGGCTGCTGGGCCGGCGCTACGACCGGATCATGCCGTTCATCGTCACCGGTTCCATCGCCATCGACGTGGGCTTCGCGATCCGCGCCACGGGCACGGACCGGCTGCTGTTCGCGATCGCCGCGCTGTGCATGGCCGCGGTGGCGGTGGTGTCGCAGACGCGGAACGTCCCCATGAACAGAATCGTCAAGCGGACCCGCCCGCAGGACCTGGGCCCCGACTGGCGGGACCCGCGGCCGGCCTGGCGGGACTGGCACCTGGTGCGCACCTGCTGCGCGGTGGCCGGCTGCGCGCTCACGGCGGCCGCGGTGGTGCTGTCGTGAGCCCGGTCGTCGTACGCGACCTGCCGGACGGCGAGGAGCGCACGGCCGCCGACGCCCGGATGCGGGAGCTGCTCTCCCGGCCCGACCCCGGACCCGTGGCCGCCCGGGTCGCGCTGCTGCATTTCACGGGACGCCGCAGCCGACGGGCCTACACGGTGCCGGCCGGGGTGCACACCCTCGACGGGGAGCTGGTCGTCGCGACCGGCAGCACCTGGCGGCTGAATTTCGCGGGCGGCGCGGACGGCGCCCTGACCTGGCGCGGCGAACACCGCCCGGTCCGCTTCGAGCTGGTGACCGACGAGGCGCGGGTGGCCCGCGGCTACCTGGAGCTGTACCGGCGGTACGAGGACGCGGCGCCCCGTCGGCTGGGCATCGCGGTGCGCGGCGAGGGGAATCCCGGCCTCGCCGATTTCCGTGACGCGGTGGCGCGGCACGGCCTGTCCCTGGTGACGGTCTCGCCCGGACCGTCCGAGGCGAACGACACGGCGAACGAGAGGACTCCACGATGAGCGGACTGGTCGGCTGGGTGGACTTCGAGCGGGATCTGGTGCCCGAGGCCCCCACGGTACGGGCCATGGCGGACACCCTGTCCCACCGCGGGCCGGACGGCTCGGGCGAGTGGATCGAGGGCCATGCGGCGCTGGCCCACCGGCGGCTCGCGCTGCTCGACCCCGAGCACGGGCAGCAGCCCGCGGTGGGCGCGGCGGACGGCGGCCGTCCGGCGGCCGTGGCCGTCCTCGACGGCGCGGTCACGAACTCCGCGGAGCTCCGGCGCGAACTGGTGGGCCGGGGACACCGGTTCACCGGTCACGGCGACGCCGAGGTCGTGGTGCGGGCGTTCCTGGAGTGGGGCGCGGACTTCCCGGCGCGGCTGGAGGGACTGTTCGCCCTCGCGGTGTGGGACGTCAGGCGCCAGGAGCTGCTCCTGGTCCGTGACCGGCTCGGGGTCAAGCCGCTGGCCTACGTCCTGACCCCCTCGGGCGTGCTGTTCGGCTCCGAGCCGAAGGCCCTGCTGGCGCACCCCGCCGTGCGGCCGGTGGTGGACGCCGACGGGCTGCGCGAGCTGTTCGCGCACAGCCGCAAGCCCGGCACGGGCGTGTTCCACGGGATGCGCGAGGTGCTGCCGGGCCATGCGATGACCGTGCGCCGGGCAGGCACCGGCCTGCGGCGCTACTGGTCCCTGCCCGCCCGGCCGCACGAGGACACGCCGGAGACCACCGTGGCCACGGTGCGCCGGCTGCTGGCCGAGGCGGTCGCCTCGCATCTGCGGGCGGACGTCCCGGTCGGCGCGATGCTCTCCGGGGGCATCGACTCCAGCGCGCTCACGGCGCTCGCCGCGCGGTCGGTGTCCGAGTCGGGCCGGGGCCGGCTGCGGTCGTTCTCGGTCAACTTCACCGGGTACGCGGAGAACTTCGAACCGCACCCCACCATGCGCGCCACCCCCGACGCGCCGTACGCGGCTCTGGCGTCCCGGCACATCGGCACCGACCACACGGAGATCCTGCTGGACACCGCGGCGCTCGCCGATCCGCGGGCGCACGCCGCCGCCCTGCGCAGCCAGGACGCGCCGTCCCCGCTCGGCGACATGGACGTCTCGCTGCTGCTGTTCTTCGAGGCGCTGCGCGGCGCGGGAGCCACGGCCGTCCTCTCGGGAGAGACCGCCGACGAGGTGTTCAACGGCTATTTCTGGTCGTACGACCCCCGCCACAGCAACTCCACGACGTTCCCCTGGGTCTCCTTCGAGCGCGGTCACGACGCCGCAGCCGGGGGCCTCGGCTGCTCGCTGGTGGACCGGGGCCTGCGCCTCGAACTGGACTTCATGGAGTACGCCGACCAGCACTACCGTGACGCGCTGGCGGAGGTTCCGCAGGTGGCGGGGGAGGGGCCCGCGGAGCGCAGGGCGCGGGAGATCACCTATCTGGCGCTGACCCGTTGGGCGCCCACCCATCTCGACCGGGCGGACCGGATGAGCATGGCGCACGGCGTCCAGCTGCGTCCGCCGTTCTGCGACCGGGCGCTGGTGGAGTACGTGTACAACGTGCCGGCCGAGCTGAAGCGGGTGAACGGCCAGGAGAAGAGCCTGCTGCGGGCGGCGGTGGCCGATCTGCTGCCGGAGCAGGTGCTGAAGCGGCCCAAGAGCGCCTACCCGACCGTGCAGGAGGCGGCCTACGGGGAGTTCGTGCGGCGCCGCTTCGCCGAGCTGGCGAAGGACGGCACGGCGGCGGTCGCCCCGCTGCTGGACACCGAGGCGACGAGCGCGGCGCTGGACACCGCGGGAGCCCCCAGCGGCGCCTTCGCGTGGGTGGAGCGGGCCAGCATGGAGATGGTGCTCCAGCTCGACACCTGGCTGACCGAGTACGGGGTCGAGCTGCGGTTGTGAGAACCCGTGCGCGGGGTCGACAGGGGCTGAGACGTGTGTCACTTGTCATCCATGTGTGCGTGGCAATACGATGCGCCTGGGTACACAGTTTGGCGGTATCCGGTCCGCGTCACGGCTCGAGCCCGTAGACGCTTCAAGCGCTTTCGCGCTGAAATCCCTCACCCCTCCTTTAGCTTTCCGCTGTCGTCCGCGAATTGAATGAAGCGCTTGCCGCGCTGGATTTCCATTCGACCCGATGGGATGGCGGAAGTTTTGCCCGCATTTTACGATCGTCGCAGGTCGACCGGATTTCGCGGGGTGCATTTGCCGAAAGCATTCTGGCCCAGGGAGGTGAATGGCTGGCAGACTTCCGCGGGTACCGAGCTCGACGATGGCCGCCGCTCATACCGCGGCTAAATCAGGGGGACTTAGTGATTGAGATCGGTCTGCTGGGTTCACTGCGCGTACGCAGGAACGGAGAGGACGTCACCCCGTCCGCCCCGAAGCTGCGTCGGGTGCTGGCCCTACTGGTGCTCAATGCGAATTCGCTGGTCAGCGTCGACCAGTTGTGTGAAGAGCTGTGGGAGGACCACCCGCCGTTCAGCGCATTGACCACCCTGCAAACCTACATTTATCAGCTGCGGCGCAGACTGCTTCTGGCCACCGGACAACAGGGTGCCCCCTTCGGGTCCCGTCCGCCGCACGGAACCCCCGCCCTGCTCACCCGCGTCAGCGGTTACGAACTCCGACTGCAGGACAAGCAGGCGGTGGACGCCTACCGTTTCGAGCGACTGGTCGAGCGTGGCAAGGCGGAGGAACGGGGCGGCGCCCGCGAGGAGGCGGCGCGCACCCTGGCGGAGGCCCTCGACGTGTGGCGGGGCCCGGCCCTGGTCGACGTCAGCGCCGGCCGCCGTCTCTCGGCCTGGTCGACGCAACTGGAGGGACGCCGCAAGAACGTTCAGGAGCAACGATTCTCCTTGGAGCTCGAACTCGGCCGGCACCACGCCGTCCTGGACGAGCTCGCGGGGGCGTTCCGCGACCATCCGACCCACGAGGCATTCGCCGGACAGCTGATGAAGGCCCTGCACCGGTGCGGCCGCAGGCCCGACGCGCTCGAGGTCTTCCGCACCCTGCGCGGCCATCTGGTGGACGAGCTCGGCCTGGAGCCGTCGCTCCAGCTGCAGCGGCTCCACCAGGAGGTGCTGGCGGACCGCCGCCCGCCCACGGCGGCCGTCGCACGGACGGCCAGGACCGGCGGGCCGGCCGGCCCCGGCGTTCGGCCCAACTCACCGGCGCCCGCCCAACTCCCGGCCGACATAGGCGACTTCGTCGGACGGGAGGACGAACTGGCCCAACTCGAGGCCTTCCTCGGCGGCAACCGGGCCTGCACGGGCATGCGGGTCGTGGAGGTGCACGGCCCGCCCGGCGTCGGCAAGAGCGCCTTCGCCATCCGCGCCGCGCACCGGCTGCGCCCCCGGTTCCCCGACGGGCAGCTGTTCATCGACCTCTCCACGGTCGGCGACGGCTCGCAACAGCTCACCGACGTGCTGTCCGCCTGCCTCAGCGCCTGCGGGATCGAACGGGAGAAGCAGCCCACGGGCCTCGACGAGCTCAGCCGGCTGTTCCGCAGCTGGACCGCGGACCGCAGGGTGCTCGTGGTGGTCGACGACGTACTCACCGCCTCCCAGCTGCGCGCCGTCATGCCGGGCGGCGCGGGCTGCGCGGTGGTCGCCACCAACCGCTACCGGGCGCACAGCCTGTCCACCGGACGCAAGATCACCCTGCCCACCCTCTCCGCCGACGAGGCCCTCCAGCTGTACGACCGGGTCGCCGACGACAGTTCGTCGGCGAAGGACCGGGCGGCCGTGCGGGAACTGATCCACATGTGCGAGGGGCTTCCGCTGGCGGTGCGGGCGGTGGCCGGACGGGTGGCCGCCAGGCCCTCCTGGTCGGCCGGGCGTCTGGTCGACCGGCTCCGGGGCAACCAGCGGCTGCTGCTGGAACTCCCCGCCGGAACCCAGTCGCTGATGAGCACGGTGGCCTCCAGCTACCGGCATCTGCCCAAGCCCTCCAGGGACTTGCTGCACACCCTGCTCGGGCTGAGCAGGCCACGCTGGCGCATCGGCGAGCTGCGGGCGCTGATGCGCGGGCGCGCCGGAGACATGGAGACGCTCCTGGAGTACCTGGTGGACGTCCACCTGGTGGAGGAGACCACCCCGTCGGGCACCGATCCGGTCTACACGGTCCCGACGCTCACCCGGCAGGCGCTGCTCCAGCTGCTGCCCGACGGCGTCCACGCGGACCGTCCGGACGACACCGTCGACCGCCCCCGGGGAGACGTGGTGCTGGTGAAGATCAAGGCCCCGCGCCGGGCCTCCTGACCCAGCCCCGGGACGCCGAGCCCGTCGCGGGACGCCGAGCCCGTCGCGGACGTCCGCCGCCTGTGCGGAGGCGGCCGAGGTCCCCGACACCCCGGACCGCTCCGGCCCGGTGAACGAGGCGAAAGCTCACCTTGTTCACCGGGCCGGAGCGGTCAGCCGTCTCCACCCGACCGCACCCGTCCGCACGGCCCGGCCCCCACGGCCCCGGGACGACGCACGGTCGCCCCGGACGGCCTCCCCGGCGACCAGAACCCGCCCGCACTCCCGTGACGCCGCCTCCACCCCACGGCGACCGGGCCCGGCCGCGCGCCCCCACACCGCCCCTCGTCCCGGCCGGGACGTCCGCCGATCCCGGCCGACTGCGCACCCCAGCCACCGACGACCACGCGACCGACGCACTCTCCCCGAACATCCGACCCCGGAACCCACCTGGCCGACGCCTCTCGGCCCGGTGGGTTCCGGGGCTCGGTGCATTTCGGAACCCTGGATTCCGTCCCCCCGAATTGCCGGCAGGGCCGGCGCGTCAGTGGTTCTCCAGGGGCCTTCGAGACGGCCTCGACCCGTGCCGAACAGGGTGAGCGCACAAGCGACAAGCCCGGGAGGACATCGTGCACCGAACGCTGATCGTGGCGAGGATGGACCTCGCCGACGCCGAGGGCGTCGCGCAGGTCTTCGCCGACTCCGACAGCACCGAACTCCCCCACCTGGTCGGGGTGTCGAGGCGGACGCTGTTCGCGTTCCACAACCTCTACTTCCACCTGGTGGAGGCGGAGCAGGACATCGCGCCGAACCTGTACAAGGCGCGCAGCCACCCCCTCTACAACGAGATCAACACCCGCCTCGGCGAGTTCATCTCGCCCTACGACCCGAACTGGCGGGAGCCGAAGGACGCGATGGCCGTGCCCTTCTACTCCTGGACCCCGCAGCAGGGCCCCACCGTCACCGCGCCGACCGCCGCGAACCTCGGCGGTGGCCGATGAGCGCCCCCACGACCCCCAAGGTGCACGTGGACGCGGTCGCCGCCAACACCAAGCGCGGCGGCGACATCCGCGTCACGCTCAGTCCGAAGACGGTGGGCTGCACCTCCGGTTTCGGCGGGACCCTGCGGCTGGCGCCCGGCGAGTACGTCACCGAGCACCTCCACCCGTACTCCGAGGAGTTCCTGCACGTGGTGCAGGGACGGCTGGAGATGAGCCTGGACGGAGCCCCCGTCGAGCTCGGCCCGGGAGACGCGCTGCTGGTGCCGATCGGGGTGCGCCACCGCCTGGTGAACACCGGAACCGTGCCCGCGGAGGTGGTCTTCCACCTCTCGCCGCTGGCCCCGCGCCCCGAGCTCGGCCACATCGACACGGAGCAGCCGCTCAACGCCGCGGCCGGCAACCCGGACGTCGGAGAGGCCCGATGAGCGGACCACGACGCCGGGCGGTCATCACCGGAGTGGGGGCCGTCGCCCCCGGCGGCCACGGCCGCGACGCCTACTGGGAACTCCTCACGGCCGGGCGCACGGCCACCCGCCGGATCAGCCTGTTCGACTCCTCCGGGTTCCGCTCCCGGGTGGCCGCCGAGTGCGACTTCGACCCGCTCGCCGCGGGGCTGACGCCGCAGGAGGTCCGCCGGATGGACCGGGCCGGTCAGTTCGCGGTCGTCGCCGCCCGCGAGGCGGTCGAGGACAGCGGCCTCGACCTGCCGGGGGCCGACCCCGGCCGGGTCGGGGTGAGCATCGGCAGCGCCGTCGGCTGCACGATGGGCCTCGAGGAGGAGTACGCGGTGCTCTCCGACGCCGGCCGGCACTGGCTGGTCGACCACAGCTACGGAGTGCCCCACCTGTACGGCCACATGGTGCCCAGCACCCTCGCCGTCGAGGTGGCCCGGCAGGCCGGCGCGGAGGGACCGGTCGCGCTGATCTCCACCGGCTGCACCTCGGGCCTCGACGCCATCGGGCACGGAGTCCAGCTGATCGAGGAGGGCAGCGTCGACGCCGTCCTCGCCGGCGCGACCGACGCACCCCTGTCACCGATCACCTCCGCCTGCTTCGACGCCATCAAGGCCACCACGGCCAACAACGACGACCCCGAGCACGCCTCGCGCCCCTTCGACGGCCGGCGCGACGGGTTCGTCCTCGGTGAGGGCTCCGCCGTGCTGGTGATCGAGGAGGCCGAGTCCGCGAGGCGTCGCGGCGCCCGGGTCTACGCCGAGATCCTCGGCTTCGCCGGACGCAGCAACGCCTTCCACATGACCGGACTCAAGCCCGACGGCCGGGAGATGGCGGAGGCCATCAGGGTCGCCCTCGACCGCGCCCGGACCGACCCCGGGGACATCGACTACATCAACGCGCACGGCTCCGGCACCAAGCAGAACGACCGGCACGAGACCGCCGCGTTCAAGCGCAGCCTCGGGCAGCGCGCCCACGAGGTGCCCGTCAGCTCGATCAAGTCGATGATCGGTCACTCCCTGGGCGCGATCGGCTCGCTGGAGATCGCGGCCTGCGCGCTCGCCCTGCGCCACCAGGTCGTCCCGCCCACCGCCAACCTGTCCGTCGCCGACCCCGAGTGCGACCTCGACTATGTGCCGGTGACGGCGCGTGAGCACCGTATGGACCGGGTGCTCAGCGTGGGCAGCGGCTTCGGCGGCTTCCAGACGGCGATGGTGCTGGGCCTGCCCACGGAGGTGAGGTCCGGCCCCCGCCGGGCCACGAAGGCCTCCCGGCCGGCCGGACCCGGCGCGCCCGCCCGGAAGAAGGCGGCATGAGCGCCTCCGGGATCCGTCCGGGGAACCCGGGCCGGGCGGTGGTCACCGGGCTGGGCGTCGTCGCGCCGACCGGCATCGGCGCGCACCGGCACTGGGAGTCGGTCCTCGCGGGCAAGAGCGGCCTCGGCCGTATCACCCGCTTCGACCCCACCGGCTACCCCGTCCGGATCGCGGGCGAGGTGCCGGGCTTCCGGGCCGAGGAGCAGGTACCCGGGCGGCTGGTCCCGCAGACCGACCGCTTCACGCACTTCGCCCTGGCCGCCGCCCAGGCGGCCCTGGCCGACGCGGCGGCCGACCCGGCGACGCTGCCCGAGTACGAGATGGCGGTGGTCACCGCCGCCTCCTCCGGCGGCACCGAGTTCGGGCAGCACGAGATGGAGAACCTCTACCGGCAGGGCTCGTCCTGGGTGGGCGCCTACCAGTCGATCGCCTGGTTCTACGCGGCCACCACCGGCCAGGTCTCCATCCGGCACGGCATGCGCGGTCCCTGCGGGGTGATCTGCTGCGAGCAGGCCGGCGGCCTCGACGCCCTCGGCCAGTCCCGCCGGCTGCTGAACAGCGGCTCCCGGCTGGTGCTCAGCGGCGGCACCGACGCCTCCCTGTGCCCGTACGGGCTGGTCGCCCAGCTGTCCTCGGGGAAGCTGTCCACCGAGGACGACCCGGCCCGCGCCTATCTGCCCTTCGACGCGGCCGCCTCCGGCTTCGTCCCCGGCGAGGGCGGCGCCATGCTCGTCGTGGAGAGCGCCGAGTCGGCACAGGGGCGCGGTGTCCCGTACTACGGCGAACTGCTGGGCTACGCGGCCGGCTTCGACCCGGACACACCCGAGCAGGAGCGCGCCGGAAGGCCCCCCGTGCTGGTGAACGTCATCCGGCGGGCGCTCGCCGACGCCCGGCTGGACCCCGGCGGGATCGACGCGGTCTTCGCGGACGCCTCCGGGGTGCCCGCCGAGGACCTCGCCGAGGCCCGGGCGATCACCGACGTCTTCGGCGCGGGCAAGGTCCCGGTGACCGCGCCGAAGACGCTCACCGGCCGGCTGTACGCGGGCGGGGCCGCGCTGGACGTGGCGACCGCGCTGCTCGCCCTGCAGGCCGGCGTCGTCCCGCACACCGCGGGCCTCGGACGCACCGCCGACGGCTGCGAGATCGACCTCGTACTCGACCGTCCGCGCCAGACCGATCCGCGCACCGCCCTGGTCCTGGCCCGCGGACACGGCGGATTCACCTCCGCGCTGGTGGTCGGCGCCGGCGACCGGAGCCCGCTCGGCGCCTAGCCGCAGACCCATGACCGGCCGACCACCACCGCACCACCACCGCACGACGACCGCACGACGACCGAAAGGCGGTACACCATGGCAGAGTTCACCCTCGACGACATCAAACGGCTGCTGCGCGCGAGCGGGGGCGTCGACGAACAGTCGGACCTGGACGGCGAGGACTTCGCCACCACCGCGTTCGCCGACCACGGATACGACTCCCTCGCCCTGCTGGAGCTCGTCAACCGCCTCGAGCGCGAGTACGGCATCCAGATCCCCGACGGCGACCTGACGCACACCCAGACGCCCCGCGAGGTCCTCGCCTACGTCCAGGCCCGACTCACGGAGGCCCGCGTCTGATGGCCGGGCACACCGACAACGCGATCGTCATCGACGCCCCCATGGACCTGGTGTGGTCGATGACCAACGACGTGGCCTCCTGGCCCACGCTGTTCAGCGAGTACGCGTCCGCGGAGATCCTCGGCCGCGACGGGGACACCGTCACCTTCCGGCTCGCGCTGCACCCCGACGAGAACGGCACGGTCTGGAGCTGGGTCTCCGAGCGCACACCGGATGCCGCCACCCGTACCGTGCGGGCCCGGCGGGTGGAGACCGGGCCCTTCGCGCACATGAACATCCGCTGGGAGTACGAGGAGCAGCCCGGCGGGGTACGGATGCGCTGGATCCAGGACTTCGCGATGAAACCGGACGCCCCGGTCGACGACGCGGCGATGACCGAGCGCCTCAACCGCAACACCGCCGTCCAGATGCGGCTGATCAAGGCCAAGGTGGAGGAGGCGGCCCGGGCCGGGCGGACGCTGCTCGGCAAGCGGCTGCTGGTCACCGGCGGCAGCCGGGGCATCGGGCGCGGCATCGTGCTCGCCGCCGCCCGGGCCGGCGCCGACGTCGTCACCTGCTACCGCACGCCCGGCGAGGCCGTCGCCTCCCTGGAGCAGGAGCTGGCCCGGACCCCGGGCAAGCACCAGGTGGTGCGGGCCGACGCCGCCGATCCGGCGGAGGTGAACCGGCTGGTCGCCGAGTGCGAGGCCAGCCTCGACGGGCTGGACGCGGTGGTCAACAACGCGGGCTCCTTCCTGCCCAGGCCGTACGCGGAGCTGGAGCCCGAGGAGTGGGACGCCACGCTGCGGGGCAACCTCACCGCCGCGCACCTGGTGACCCGGCGCACCCTGCCGCTGCTCGGCGCGGGCTCCAGCATCGTCAACATCGGCTCCACGGTGGCCTTCCTCGGCATGGCGGGCGGGGTCCACTACACCGCGGTGAAGTCGGCGCTGGTCGGCATGACCCGGTCGCTGGCCCGTGAACTGGGCCCGCAGGGCATCCGCGTCAACACCGTCTCGCCCGGCCGGATCGCCACCGAGGCACTCGACGAACAGCCCGCGGAGGCGGCCGAGCGCGAGCGCCGCATGTTCTCGTCGTTCACCGCGCTCGGCCGGCTCGGCACCGTCGACGACATCGCCCGCACCGTGCTGTTCCTCGTCAGCGACCACGCCGCATACATCACCGGCCAGAACATCCACGTCGACGGCTGCGTGTGACCCGCAGCCCAGCAACGGAGGGACACCCAGTGGAATTCGCACTGCACGGCAAGAAGCTGCTCGTCACCGGCGGCACCCGGGGCATCGGGCGCGGCATCGTGCTCGCCGCCGCCCGCGCCGGCGCCGACGTCCTCACCTGCTACCGGCAGGAGAGCGAGGCGGTCGACACCCTGACCGCGGCGCTGAAGGAGACCGCGGGCGACCATCACGTGGTGCGCGCCGACGTCGGCGAGATCGCCGAGGTCGACCGGCTGGTCCAGGAGGCCGCCGACCGCTTCGGGCAGCTGCACGGCGTCGTCAACAACGCGGGTGTGATCAGCCACATCCCGTTCGGTGAACTGCCCGCGGACGAGTGGTCGAGGATCATCGACACCAACCTCACCGCCGCCTACCGGGTCATCCACCAGGCGCTGCCCCTGCTCGGCGCCGGCTCGTCGGTCGTCAACGTCGGCTCGCGCGGCGCCGCCGCGGGCATCCCGCTGCGTGCCCACTACACCGCCGCTAAGGCCGCGATGACCGGCCTGACCCGTTCCCTCGCCAAGGAACTCGGCCCGCGCGGAGTCCGGGTGAACGTCGTCGCGCCCGGCGTCATCGAGACCGAGGCCTTCGACGCCATGCCCGCCGAGCGCGCCGCCGGCCTGCGTGCCACCTACGCGCAGAAGACGGCGCTCGCCCGGCTCGGCACCGTCGACGAACTGGCCGGCCCCGTCCTCTTCCTGCTCAGCGAGCACTCCGCGTACATCACGGGCGAGACGCTCAACGTCGACGGAGGTATCTGACATGGCCGACAGCGTCTTCCGCGTCATGCTCCGGATGGAGATCAAGCCCGGCATGGAGGAAGAGTTCGAAAAGGTCTGGCTGGAGGTCGGCGACTCGGTCACCGGCCACCCGGCCAACCTGGGCCAGTGGCTGTCCCGCAGCATCGACGAGAACGGCATCTACTACATCGTCAGCGACTGGGTGAGCGAGCCGCTGTTCCGCGCGTTCGAGACGGGCGAGAGCCATGTCCAGCACCGCCGCAAACTCCACCCGTACCGCAGCGGGGGCTCCATGACGACGATGCACGTCGTCGCCGCCCTCAGCGGCGCGGCCGGAGCCGCACGGTGAGCGCCGCCCCCGTCGAAGTGGTGCTGCACCACCTCAGCGACGACGTCCGGCAGGTGGAGCGCGCCTACCACGAGGCCAGCCGCCGGATGGCGGGTACGCCGGGACTCCTCGGCAACCGGCTGCTGCACGCCGTGGGCGACCCGCGCGCGCTGGTCGTGGTGAGCCGGTGGAGCGACTGGGAGGCCTTCGAGGCCTGGGAGCGCGGCGCCGCCCACAAGGAGCAGACCGCCCCGCTGAGGCCGTTCCGCGACCTGGAGCGGGACCGGCCGTTCGAGATCTACCGGGAAGTCGCCCACTACGAGAGCGGCCACCCGGCGCCCGCCGCGGAAGGAGCCCGACGATGAGCGCCGCCCGCCCCGCGGCCACGCCGCCGGTCGACCTGTTCACCCCGGCCTTCCAGCAGGACCCGCACCGGGCGCTGGCCGAACTGCGCGAGCAGGCCCCGGCCGTCGCCGTCATCACCCCGAACGGCCTGCGCACCTGGCTGGTCACCGGGTACGAGCACGCCAGGGCACTGCTCGCCGACGCCCGCCTCAGCAAGGACATGCGGGTGGGCAAGGACCTCATCCCGCAAAACTTCGCCGACCCCGAGAAGCAGCGGGCGTTCCTCGCCGAGTCGGGGGAGCGCAGCCAGTTCCCGCACGTGCTCAGCGTGCACATGCTGGACAGCGACCCGCCGGACCACACCCGGCTGCGCCGCCTGGTCGGGCGGGCGTTCACCGCCCGCCGGGTGGAATCGCTGCGGCCGAGGATCATCGGGCTCACCGACGAGCTCCTGGACGGCATCGCGGCCGCCGGCGAGCCGCTGGACCTGATGGAGGAACTGGCCTTCCCCGTGCCGTTCACCGTCATCTGCTGGCTGCTCGGCGTGCCGCCGGACGACCGGGCCCGGTTCCGCGGCTGGTCCAATCTGCTGGTCTCGGGAGCGGGCACCGACGAGGTACGGGACGCCAGCGTCGAGATGATCGCCTATCTACGGGCGCTGATCGACGCCAAGCGCGCCGAGCCCGCCGACGATCTGCTGAGTGATCTCGTCCACGCCGGCGAGCAGGGCGACCAGCTGTCGGCCGACGAGCTGATCTCCATGGCGTTCCTGCTGCTGGTCGCCGGCCATGAGACGACGGTCAACCTCATCGGCAACGGCACGCTCGCGGTCCTCGGCCACACCGAGGTGCGCAAGCAGCTCGACGCCGACCCCTCGCTGTGGCCCGCGGCCGTCGAGGAGTTCCTGCGCTACGACGGGCCCGTCACCAACGCCACCTGGCGCTTCACCACCGAGCCCGTCGAGGTCGGCTCGGTGGTCATCCCGCAGGGGGAGTTCGTGACGATCTCGCTCGGCGCGGCGGGCCGCGACCCGGCGCGCTACCCCGACCCCGACCGGCTCGACATCACCCGTGCCCACAGCGCCTCGGTCGCCTTCGGCCACGGCATCCACCACTGCCTGGGCGCCCCGCTCGCCCGCCTGGAGGGACAGCTCGTCCTGAGCCGTCTCTTCGCCCGCTTCCCCGGGCTGCGGCTCGCCGTGGACCCCGCCGAACTGCGCTGGCGCAGCAGCCTGATGATGCGCGGTCTGGAACGGCTCCCGGTGACCACCGGGGACCACCCGGCCTGAGACCGCCGAACGCCGCGACACCCCCCGCCGCACGCCATCCGAGACCTCAGGAGAGACACGTGGAACGACTGGACACCGAACGCCCCGGCTGGGCGCCGCCGGAAGTGGACATCGACACCCCGAGCATCGCCCGGGTGTACGACTACTGGATCGGCGGCACCCACAACTTCCCCGTCGACCGGGAACTCGCCCACCGGGTCTCGGCGGGCAACCCCGACATCGTCGCCACCCTGCGCGCGAACCGCGCCTTCCTGCGCCGCGCGGTACGGGAACTGTCGGCGCTCGGCATACGCCAGTTCCTGGACATCGGCTCCGGCATCCCCGCCGAGGGCAATGTGCACGACGTCGCGCTCGGCGCCCACCCCGACAGCACGGTGGTGTACGTCGACATCGATCCCGTCGCGGTCGCGCACGGCCGGGCCCTGCTCGCGGACGAGCCCCGGGCCGCCGTGTTCCAGGGAGACCTGTACAAGTCGCGGGAGATCCTGACCGCGGACGACACCCGCCGGCTCATCGACTTCGACCGCCCGGTGGCGCTGATCCTCGCCGCCGTCCTGCACTTCGTACCGGACGGCGACGATCCGCGCGAGCTGATCCGGCAGTACACCGAGCCGCTGGCGCCGGGCAGCGCGCTGGTCGTCTCCCACGCCGGGGCGGACGAGGTGCCGCAGGCGGCCCCGGAGGCGGCCGAGCAGTACCGGGGCGCGGTCAGCCAGGTCATCTGGCGCAGCAGGGACGAGGTCGACGCGCTGTTCGAGGGCTTCGACCTGCTTCCGCCCGGGGTGCTGCGCGCCCCGCTGTGGCGCCCCGAGCCGGGGGAGCAGCCCGATCCGGAACTCGCCATGCTGGCCGGAGTGGCGATCAAGCCGGCTGGGTGAGCCGGATGGACACCTCGCTCACGGCGCCGTCGGCGCCGGCCGGGACCCGCACCACGGGTCCCGGCGGGCGCCGCGGTTTCGGCACGCTGCTCGCGGTCGACCTGTGGGAGCGTTTCAGCTTCTTCGGCATGGCGGCGATCCTCGTCCTGTACCTGACCGCGCCCCGTGCCCGCGGCGGCATGGACATGGCGCCCCAGTCGGCGGCCGCGGTCTTCGCGGCGTACATGTCGCTGAGCTTCATGGCCGGGCTGCCCGGCGGCTGGCTCGCCGACCGGGTGCTGGGCGCCCGCCGCGCCGTGCTGCTCGGCGGATCGCTCATCGGCTGCGGGCACCTGGTGCTGGCGGCGCCCTGGGCGGGCACGCTCTACCCCGGCCTCCTGCTGGTCGTGGCGGGCACCGGCCTGGTCAAACCGGCGATGGCGGCGATGGTGGCCGAGATCAGCGGTGCCGGACCGGGCCGCAGGGAGGCGGCCTTCTCGCTCTTCTACGTGTGCATCCAGGTGAGCGCGCTGGTGGCGCCCGTCGTCACCGGTCTGCTCGCGGAGCGCATCGCCTGGCATCTCGGCTTCGCGGCGGCCGCCGCCGGCATGCTGGCCGGACTCCTCCAGTTCACGCTGGGGATGCGCGCCTTTGGGGACGTGGGCGTACGTCCGCCCCGTCCCGTCGACCGGGCCGAGCTCCGGGCGGTGCTGCGCCGGGTCTGCGTCGTCGCCGCCGCGGCCGGCGCGGTCACGGTCCCGCCTGCGGTGCTCGGCGTCCTGCCCGTCAACGCGGTGCTCGCCGTCCTGGGACTGGCCACGGTCGGCCTGCCGTTCGCCTACCTCCGCGCGCTGCGACGCCTCCCGGCGGACGGCCACCTCACCGGGGCCGCGCAGGACGTCCGGGACGAGCCCGGCCGCCGTGGCGGGACCGCGCCGGGGAAGACCGGCGCGGCGGCCGGTGACGGAGGGCCGACGGATCCCGGGCCGCGCGCCCGGCTCGGGGCGTTCACCGCCATGATGGCGGCCTCCGCCGCCTTCTGGATGATCTTCGCGCAGGGCGGCTCGGCGCTGAGCCTCTTCGCCGACCGTCACACCGACCGCGATCTGTTCGGCTTCGAGGTCCCGGCGAGCTGGTTCCAGTCGCTGCACCCGCTGTTCGTGCTGCTGGTCGCCCCGTTCCTCGCGCGCCTGCGGGCGGGCGCCTGGCAACGCGTCGGGACGCCGGCGAAGTTCGCGGGGGCGCTGGCCGCCGCGGGCACCAGCTTCGTACTGATGGCCGTGGCCGCCCGGCTGGCCGAGGACGGACCGGTCGGCCCCTCGTGGCTGGTCCTGGTCTACCTGCTCTACTCCTGCGGCGAGATCGCGCTCGCCCCGGCCGGTCTCGCACTCGCCGCCGCGGTCGCCCCGCCCGGCAGCACCAGCCGCTTCCTGGCCGTGAACGGCCTGTTCGGCGCGGTGGGCGTGGTGATCGGCGGCCAGCTCTACCGCCTCACCGCGGTGCTGCCGCTGTCCGTCTACTTCGCGCTGGTGGGCGTCGTCGTCCTGACCGTCGCGGCGGCGGTCACTCTCGGCGCGGGCCGCCTGTCGCGCCGCCTGGCGGTGGACTGACACCGGGGTACACCCATGCCCGGCATGACGGCGCCGCCCCGCCCGACCGGTCGGGCACCGCACGCCGCGCGAAGGCCCCCGGCCGTGCCGGCCGGCACCGAGGCGGCCTGCCGTCAGGGGAAATCCGGGCACTGTCCGGCAAAGCCCTGCGAGACGGGCTGCCATATGCCGTGGTCCTCCCGCACGCTCAGCCGATCCGCTTCCTCCGCAATCTCGATCAGCTGAGCGGTGGTCAGGGGGACGGCCGCGGTGAAGACCCGCCCGAGGTGGTGGCAGTGCAGCATCGGGCCTGCGAGTACGGCTCACCGGCCACCGCGAAGAGATCGGGCAGCGGCCAGCCCAGCGGGCCTGCCAGGGCGGACAGCTGCTGCCGACGGTGCGGACCCGGATCACAGCGCCACACCATCCCGTACAGGGTGCTGAGGGACAGCCCCATGAACGGCAGTTCGCGGATACCGAAGCCGCGATTGCGGATCAGCGCGCCGAGCACAGCGGCCAGCCTGGTCTCGGCGGGCCGTCGGCCCGGCCACGCCGGCGGCACGGAGGGCGGCTCCGGGGCGGCGAGGCGGGGCAGCGAGCGGACGAAGGCCTCCAGCGCGGCGAGCTGCGCGTGGTCGCAGTAGCTGACCCGGTAGGCGAACTGCCTCATGACCCTGGCGTCGCGCTCCGGGGGAAGGAGCTGTGCCGGCACGGGGTGGCCTGCGACAACGAGAAGGTCGGCGGCCGGCAGGCCCAGTTCGGCGGCAAGTTCGGCGACCTGCTGCGAGGGCGTGTCGTTTCCGCTCGCGACGAGGCTGCTCATCATGGTGGCCCGATCCATGGGAGGAAGGTAGCGGGCGGACTGCCAGGACAGCCGGACCGCACCCTCGGGACAGGGCGCAGATGCCCGCTCGCAGCCTAGGGCCTGTCGTTTGGATCATGCCGCGCGTCGCGGGGTGTGGCACGCGCGTCTGCGGCGTTGTCGTCGGTTGACGACTCCCCCACTCTCGGCTGCGCTCGA